>NZ_JAJSZC010000164.1:0-17991 GCF_036815105.1 Streptomyces sp. IBSBF 3136 | reverse complement strand
CCACCGCACCCCCTCCGAGCACCCGGGAAGGGACAGGCCCCCGGCCTCCGGCCGCCCCCGAGGCACCGGCGCCGGAGCCCATCGTGGCGGTACAGCCCGCGAAGCCGCAGGCTCCACGCCCCGTGGTACGGCCCGCAGCGGTGACGGAGGAAGTGGAGGGGAGGCCCTGTCCCTCCTGCGGCACGCCCAACCAGCCGGACCGCCGGTTCTGCCGGCGCTGTGCGACCCCGCTGAAGCCCACCGCGAAGGCCGATCCGCTGCCGTGGTGGCGGACCGTGTGGCCGTTCCGCCGCCGGGTGCGGGCGAGTTCGGGCCGGGGGGTGCGGCTCCTGGTGATCCTCGCCGTGGTGCTGGCTCTGTGCGCGGGCGCCGTCCTGCTGCTGCCGGCCGGACGCGCCCTGTTCGAGGACACCCGGGACAAGCTGTCCGACCCCAAGCCCGTGACCCCGGCACGCACCAGGGCGAGCGCCGAGGTCCCCGGGCACCCGGCGAAGAACACCACGGACGGGCTGGCCAACCGCTACTGGGGCGCGCCCGCGCCGGGCGCCTCGGTGACGTACACCTTCGACAAGCCGTTCCGGATGGTCGACCTGCTCATCACCAACGGCGCATCCAAGGCACCGGAGGAGTACGCCCGCGAGGGACGCGCACTGCAGATCGACCTTGAGGTGACGACGCAGGACGGCAAGCGGTACGACAAGCAGCTGACCCTCAGCGACAAGCCGGGCTCGCAGCCGTTCCCCACCGGAATCAGCGACGTGAAGACGGTACGCCTGGTCCTGCGCTCGGTCACCGGCCTGGCACCGGGCCGCCATCTGGCGCTGGCGGAGGTGGAGTTCTTCCAGCGGTCCTGATCGAGCGATATCGAGCGACACGGAGGCCAGGACTTCTTCCCCGGCAGGTGACCCGTCCCAGACCGGTCACGGACCCCCGGTCCGGGCGGACGGAGGAGGCCCACAGCTACGTCCGCCCGGACGGCACCCTCAACGTCGCGTACGAGGGGCAGGTCCCGTTGCGGCCGGCGGCAAAACTCGGCCTGGCGGTCGAGGACGCCCAGGGCACCCGCCAGGCCAAGACGTTCTTCGCCACCGAGCAGCGCCGACGACTCGCCGTTGCTCTCGCGACGGAGCTCGCCCTCCCCGCAGAACAACCAGGTACAGAACTGGTCGGTGCCCGGCACCCGGGCGTCCCACTCAGCAGCCGACCGGGGTCCAGCCGCGTCCGGTAGAGGCCATCTCCCCTTGCGCACCTGAACTCGTGCCCCGGCTTCGGTGCCGGTCCTCGTCAACTGAGAATTCCCCTTCTCGCCCGCCCCGCCGTCGACGCCATCCGCCTCCAGTTGCGCGACCCGGCGGACACCATCTGATCCCGGGCACCCGTGCCGGCACGTGCCTGGGCACCTCAGAGCCGACAGATCATCACGGACCGGACGCCGATACTGCCCTCGACATCCTCGACGCCTGCATCCGTGAGACTCGACAGGCCTCCTGCTGAGCCTCGCCGCCGGGATTCCCTGGGCGGGCTGGTACCTCACACCGGCCCCGGCCGCTCATGGTGTCCGGCGCGGTCGCCGTAGCCGGCCGAGTGCGCCCGCCGCGCCGGCCAGAGCATCGAGGTTCTCTTCCGCCACTACGCCAAGTTCCTTGACGGCCTTCGAGAGCAGGCGAACCGTCTCATCGAGCAGTCCATGAACGAGTGGCAGCGCGTCAGTCAAGGTGACGGCGCCTGACGGGTGAAAACCCGGGTCAGGCGCCCTTTCGCGTGCGTCTAGAAGAAGCCCAGCTTCTTCGGGGAGTAGCTCACCAGCAGGTTCTTCGTCTGCTGGTAGTGCTCCAGCATCATCTTGTGCGTCTCGCGGCCGATGCCGGACTGCTTGTAGCCGCCGAACGCCGCGTGCGCCGGGTAGGCGTGGTAGCAGTTGGTCCAGACACGGCCCGCCTGGATGGCGCGGCCCGCCCGGTAGGCCGTGTTCATGTCCCGGGTCCACACGCCCGCGCCCAGCCCGTAGAGCGTGTCGTTCGCGATCTTGATGGCGTCGTCGAAGTCGTCGAAGGACGCCACCGACACCACCGGACCGAAGATCTCCTCCTGGAAGACCCGCATGCGGTTGTCACCCTCGAAGATGGTCGGCTGGACGTAGTAACCGCCCTTCAGCTCGCCGTCGTACTCGACGCGTTCGCCGCCGGTGAGGACCTTGGCGCCCTCCTGCCGGCCGATGTCCAGGTAGGAGAGGATCTTCTCCAGCTGGTCGTTGGAGGCCTGGGCACCGATCATCGTGTCCGTGTCGAGGGGGTGCCCCGGCTTGATCTGCCGGGTGCGGGCCACGGCCGCCTCCAGGAACTCCCCGTAGTTGCCGCGCTGGACGAGCGCCCGGGAGGGGCAGGTGCACACCTCTCCCTGGTTCAGCGCGAACATGGTGAAGCCTTCGAGCGCCTTGTCCCGGAAGTCGTCGTCGTGCGCCCAGACGTCGTCGAAGAAGATGTTCGGCGACTTGCCGCCGAGCTCAAGCGTGACCGGCTTGATGTTCTCCGAGGCGTACTGCATGATCAGCCGCCCGGTCGTGGTCTCCCCGGTGAAGGCGATCTTCGCCACGCGCGGGCTGGACGCCAGCGGCTTGCCCGCCTCCACACCGAAGCCGTTGACGATGTTCACCACGCCCGGCGGCAGCAGGTCCGCGATCAGGCTCATCCAGAAGTGGATGGACGCCGGGGTCTGCTCCGCGGGCTTGAGGACCACCGCGTTGCCCGCGGCGAGCGCCGGGGCGAGCTTCCAGGTGGCCATCAGGATCGGGAAGTTCCACGGGATGATCTGCGCGACCACACCCAGCGGCTCATGGAAGTGGTACGCCACCGTGTCGTCGTCGATCTCGCCCAGCGAGCCCTCCTGCGCCCGGATCGCGCCCGCGAAGTAGCGGAAGTGATCGATGGCGAGCGGGATGTCGGCCGCCAGCGTCTCGCGCACCGGCTTGCCGTTCTCCCAGCTCTCCGCCACCGCGAGCGATTCGAGGTTCGCCTCCATGCGGTCGGCGATCCTGCGCAGGATGTCCGACCGCTCCGTCACCGACGTACGGCCCCAGCCGGGCGCGGCCGCGTGCGCCGCGTCCAGCGCCCGCTCGACGTCCTCCGCGGTACCGCGCGCGACCTCGGTGAACGGCTGCCCGTTGACCGGCGACGGGTTCTCGAAGTACTGCCCCCGCGCCGGCGGCACGTACTCACCGCCGATGAAGTGGTCGTAGCGCGCCTGGTAGGAGACGATCGCGCCCTCGGAGCCGGGCGCCGCGTAACGGGTCATGCTGGTCTGCCTCCCGGTGAAGCGCTGCCCGCCGTCGGGCAGCTCTCGGCGCGAGGCTAGGCGGGCGGACGTTGCAAGTACGTTGCGCCGCCGAGCGGCCAGGACGCACCGCGGGCCGGGACGGCCAGCTCGGCCTCCAGCGCCGCCAGCCGCGCCCGCACCGTCGGCGCCGGCCGTACCGCCGCCAACGCCCGCCACACGTCGAGGTCGTCCTCGCCCCACGGCGCGTGCGCCCAGTCGGCCAGCAGATCGGGGTCGCGGTGGGCGATCAGAGCCGTGCGCAGACCGTCGGCGAGCCGACGCCGCAGCCGTACGACCGCCGGGGCCTGGGAACCCGGCAGCAGCGGACCGGCGTACGCCTCCACCGCCGACGTCAGCGCGCCCGCCTCAAGCCGCCGCTCCACCACGGTGGCGTCGGACTCGACGGCCGCTGTCAGCCGGTACGGCCGGGAGGCGAGCAACCCCGGCCCCACCAGCCGCCTGAGCCGGGCCAGCTCGGCCCGCAGCGTCACCGGCGTCACCGACTCTTCGGCGTACAGCGCGCACAGCAGCTCGTCGCCGGACAGCCCCTCGGGATGGCGGGCCAGCAGGACGAGGATCTCGCTGTGCCGACGGCTGAGTCTGAGCCGGCGCCCGTCGAGGCGGAGCTCGGCCTCGTCCCGGCCGAGCGCGCTGAGCAGAGCACGGTCCCCGCTGAGCCGCGGCGGTGCGAGCAGCGCGAGCTGCGACTCGGCCGCCCGCGCCACCGCCTGCACGAAGCCCAGGCTGTGCGGATGTGCCAGGCCGTCGCCACCGGTGATGTCGACGGCGCCGAGCACCCGCCCGGTGTGAGGATCGTGCACCGGAGCCGCCGCGCACGTCCACGGCTGGACCCGCCGTATGTAGTGCTCCGCCGCGAACACCTGGACCGGCCGGTCCAGGGCGACCGCGGTGCCGGGAGCGTTGGTGCCCACCGAGGTCTCCGACCAGCGCGCCCCCGGCACGAAGTTCATGCCGTCCGCCCGGCGCCGGGTCGCCGGATGACCCTCGACCCACAGCAGCCTGCCGTGCGCGTCACACACCGCCAGCAGGTGCTCGCCGTCCGCGGCGAACGTGCCCATCAGCTCCCGGAACAGCGGCATCACCCGGGCCAGCGGATGCTCCGCCCGGTAGGTGCCGAGGTCGCCGTCGCTCAGCTCCACGCTCGCGCCGCCGTCCGGCCCCACCCCGGCCCGTGCGCTGCGCTGCCACGACTCCGCCACCACCGAACGCACCGGGCGGGCCACCTCGCCCGCCGTGGTGAACGTCTCGTGAGCGCGGCGCAGCACCCGGACTCGCTCGGCGGGATCGGCCCCCGGTTCCAGGGCCACCCACGGATCGGTCAACTCGGCCTCCCCGGACGGTGAAACAGCTGGGACCATCGTCACTCGCCGTGTTCGTGCGGACAACCGGTTCGACGTCCGCCTATGCGAAATTGACCAGTCTGAGGTAGCGGACCCAGTCCCAGTAGGGCCCCGGATCGGTGTGGTCGGTGCCCGGCACCTGGTAGTGACCGATGATGTGCTCCCGGTCCCTGGGGATGCCGTACCGGGCGCAGACCGAGGCGGTCAGCTTCGCGGACTGCTCGTAGAGGGCGTTGGTGAGGTACTCGGGCCGGTCCACCCAGCCCTCGTGCTCGATGCCGATGCTACGGGTGTTGTAGCCCCAGTTGCCCGCGTGCCAGGCGACGTCGGCCTCCCGCACGCACTGGGCGACGTGCCCGTCCGCCGAGCGGACCACGTAGTGCGCGGACACGGCCTTCTGCGCGTTCCGGAAGATGGCGAGGGTGTCCGGGTACGTCTCCTGGGTGATGTGGATGACCACCCGGTCGACGGCGTAGGTCGAGGGGCGGTCGGACGAGGTGTAGTTCGCGGTCGTGGCCGGCTGCCACTCGGCCGTCGGGTAGTCGACGGCTTCCCGCGCACCCGCCCGGGCGTCGGGGAGCAGCACGGAGGGCGCGGCGGCGATGGCCGCGCCCTTCAGGAGCCGGCGTCTGCTGAGCTGCGGTCGGGACCGGTCGGTGTCCATCGGCGGCTGCCTTTCAAGAACTGGTGTGGGGGTGTGGGGGTATGTGGGGCTTCTTTTCCTGAGGGCTGGGACACGTGCGCGGTCGGCTGATGTGACGTCAGAGGCGGAGCGTCCGGGCCGTCTCGCGCAACCGCGTGTGCAGGCCGCGGTAGGGCTCCCGTGTGGGCAGCCACTGCTTGCGGAGCTTGGCCACGCACGTGTAATTGGTGTCGCACACGTTGGCCACCGGCGATTCGACCGCCTGGGTCGCGAACTGGTAGGCGTCCAGCTCACCGAACCCGTAGTCGCGTACCAGCCACTGCACCAGGTCAAGCTGCGATATCCGGAACGCGTCCTCCAGCGGACGCGCCGATCCGGTCGAGATGAGATGCGTGTCCGATTCCAGCCGGGGCCAGGGCGTGGCGACGTCCTTGAGCAGGTCGACGATCACGACCGTGTTCATCGCGCACTCCACGGCCACTCCGCAGGTCTCGCCCTCGCCCTGTCGTGCGTGCCCGTCGCCGAGGCTGAGCAGCGCGCCCTCGACGTTGACCCCCAGGTAGCAGGTGACACCGGCCCGCATCTCGGGGGTGTCCATGTTCCCGCCGTGCGCGTCCGGGACCAGGGCGGAGCGCACCTCCAGGTTGGCGGGGGCCACGCCCACCGTGCCGTGCATCGGGTCGAGGGGCAGTTCCAGTTCCAGGTCGCTGTCCCGCGCCCGGAAGTGGGCGGTGCGCCGGGTCCGGTCGAGCTGCCAGATCCAGACCCGCTCCGGCAGCGGGGGCTGCAGCGTCGCCGTGGCATGGGTGGAGGTGAGCGCGCCGAACAGGGGCACGGTGGTCGACGCGGCCCAGTCCCTGGCCGGTTCGACGGACACGAAGTGCACGGCCACGGTGTCTCCGGGCTCGGCGCCCTCGATGTGGAAAGGGCCGGTCTGAGGGTTGAGGAAGGGGAACTCGCAGACCTCGGAGACGAGGTCCTTCTCGGACCGCACCCGGCCGGCGAAGCAGTCCTCCGTGTAGAGGTCGAGAACCGTTCCGGGTGCGATCCGGGCGACCGGGGGAGCACCGCCGAACGTCCAGGCGTAGTCCTCCGGTCCCGGACGCACCTTCAGGATCCGCGGGTCGGTCATCGTGGCATCGGTCCCTTCTGAAGGGTGGGGCTTCGGTGGGTTCCGTCGTGCGGCCTGCCAATCGGGGGGCGTGGGAGCCTGGTCGCCCTGCCGGCGCCGGCCCGCCCGCAACCGCTCGGGCGCAGGCGGTCAGCGGGGCACTGCCCCGTCCCGCGTGCCGCCGGCCGCGTCGGGTTCGTCGAGATGCACGCGCGCGGTCTCGGCTATTCGCTCGGGATGACGCCGTATCAGCACCACGAGAACCACTGCGCCGGCCGCCATCCAGCAGCCGACCACCGGACCGGCGTACGACACCGGCGCCGACAGCTCGGCCACGAAGTCGAACGCCGGTGTCCCGGCGGCGGTCAGCAGCGCGGGGACGAACGCGGTGATGCCCAGCACGGGGAAGAGCAGATGCCGTACCGGCCTGAACGACTGCCTGCCGCCCCGCAGGAAGTGACCGGCGCAGGCCAGGTTCACGACGATGTAGACGCCCACCACGACCGTCACGATCACCGTGGCCAGGAGCAGGAACGCGGTCACCGGGTCGTAGGCGAAGCCGAGCCCGAGAACCACGCCGACCGCGACGACGGTCTGGACGGCGACACCGGCGACGGGGGAGCGGTGCCGGGGGTGCAGGGTGGCGAGCAGGCCGGGCAGGACCCGGATCCGGGCCAGGGCGAAGGCCGTGCGGGTCGCGACGTTGGCGCAGGCGTTGGCATTGGCGATCGTC
Source organism: Streptomyces sp. IBSBF 3136 (assembly GCF_036815105.1). Lineage (NCBI taxonomy): Bacteria > Bacillati > Actinomycetota > Actinomycetes > Kitasatosporales > Streptomycetaceae > Streptomyces > Streptomyces sp. IBSBF 3136. Next base: position 10,831 of record NZ_JAJSZC010000164.1, on the reverse strand, counting down.
GAGTTGACCACCGCCAGGAACACCAGCACCCAGAAGAGGCCGAACGAGGCCCGGGCCACGCCCTCCCAGGACGAGGCGCCAGATGCGCCGAAGCCGCTGAAGCGCTCCGGGCCGACGTACACGGTCATGGCGTACGTCGTGACGACGTAGAACAGACCGATCCCCAGGGCCGCTCCGAGGACCGCTCGGTGCATCGTCCGGCGAGGGTCGCGTGTCTCCTCGGCGAGCGGGGCCGCGGCCTCGAACCCGGCGAACGCGAGGACCGTGTACACGGAACCGGCGAGGACACCGCCGACCCCGGAGTACCCGTCCGCGGTGTGCGACGCGGTGAAGACGGACAGGGTGTTGGCGTCGCCCGCCTTCACGACCAGCCAGCCGGCGAACACCAGCAGGACGAGGATCTCGAAGACCCCGAGGACGGTGCCGAAGCGGGCCGAGGCGCGAACGCCGAGCAGGCCGGCGGCGGCGATCACCAAGGCGCCCGCCAGCGCCCAGGGCCACCACAGGTCCGCCGGGTAGGAGGACCATTCCTGGTGCAACGTGTCCGCCGCGGTGAAGCCGAGCTGCAGGAGCAGCAGCGGCGGGACCAGCATCTCCACGAAGACGTAGCCCCAGCCGACCAGGAAGCCGACGGCCGGATGCAGCCCCCGTGCCGCGTACGTGGCCACGGAGCCCGCGGCGGGTAACTCGCGCGCCAGCTCCGCCACACAGGACGCCGTGAACAGGCACGCCACCAGGGCGATGAGCACGGCCAGCGGCAGACTGCCGCCCGCGAAGGCCGCTCCCGACGGGATCGAGGCCGCTACCGCGGCGGCCGGTGCCATGGCCGTGATGCTCTGGAACAGCACCTCACGCAGTCCTATGGCGTCCCGCCGCAGTGTCCCGGTGGTCTCCGCGCTCATGTGTCCCCCCGATGGATGTCAGCCGACTCCGACTCGCGTGCGTCTCCTCGCCCGGCGAGCGCTGCGCCACGACGTCCCGGCGGCCGCGCCTCGTGTGAATCACGGTACGACGCGGTCGAGTTGGGCAGAAGAGTGCGCCGTGGTTCCGTGGACAACCCGGAGACTGTGGACAACTCGGCCACCCGATCGGGTGAGTCGGAGCCGTCAGGGCCGTTCCGCGACCACCGCCGGGTCGTCGAGGACGGCCCGGACGACCGAGTGGGCGGCGCCCAGGAGCGGGCCCTCGGGGCCCAGCCCGGACACCGAGACCGAGCAGGCGGGCCCCGCCGTACGGCCCGTCAGCTCGTCGCTCAGCGACGGCAGCAGCCACGGGGAGAGCCCGGCGAGGGCTCCGCCGAGGACGACGGTCTCGGGGTCCAGCAGATTGACCGCGCCGGTCAGGGCTATGCCGAGCGCGGTTCCGGCGTCCCGCAGGGCACGTCGTACCGCCTCGTCGCCCTCCTCCGCACGTGCCGCGAGCAGTCCGACCAGGTCCTCGTGCGGTTCGAGGCCGGCCGCGCGCAGCACCGCCTCCTCACCGGCGTACTGCTCCAGACAGCCGCGCCCGCCGCACGGGCAGGCGGGCCCGTCCGGGTGGACGGGCACGTGGCCCAACTCGCCCGCGAAGCCCCGGGTGCCGCGCAGTACCTGCCCGTCCACGACGACCGCGGCGCCGATGCCGATCTCGGCCGACACGTGCAGGAAGTCACGCGGGGTGTCGGTCCCGAGCCACAGTTCGGCCAGTGCGCCGTAGTTGGCCTCGTTGTCCACGGCCACGGGAATGCCGCCGGGCAGCAGGGGACCGAGATCGGCGTCGTTCCAGTCGAGGTTCGGGGCGCGCACCACCGTACGGCCGTCCCTGGCGACCAGGCCCGGCACCGCGACCGCGAGACCGGCGGGCCACAGCCCCTCGCGGTCCGCCTCGGCCAGGACCCTGCGGACCAGCGCCGTCAGCTCCTCGACCACCGGCTGCGGGGCGCGGCCCCGGTTCGCCCCCTGCCGCACCGCCCGGGCGCGGACCGTGCCGCGCAGATCGACCGCGCACACCGCCAGGTGGTCGACGCCGATCTCGGCCCCTATACCGGCCGGACCCCGCGCGCTCACCGCGAGCGCGGACCCGGGACGGCCCACCCGGCCCGGGCGTTCGGGGCCCAGTTCCTCCAGCAGGCCCCAGCGGATCAGCTCGTCCACGAGAGTGGACACCGCGGCGCGGGTCAGGCCGATGTGCGCGGAGACCGCGGCCCTGGACAGCGGGCCCTGAGCGCTGACGGCGTGCATGACCCTGGCCAGGTTGCGGCGACGCATGCCCTGCTGGGTGTCGGACAGGGCGCGTCCGGTGGCGGGCGGGCGGCCCTCGTGCAGCGGTGCGGTCATGCCTCCGTCGATCCTCGTTCCGCGGGCCGGCTCAGCGGCTGGTCACGGCCGGCTCAGCGCGATTGCGTCCCCCGCTCCAGCAGCGGGGCCGCGTCGGAGAGTACCCCGCTGATCCGGGCCAGCGTCGCCTCGTCCCGCTCCATGGCCTCCAGCACCGGACCCGCCGCGGTGTGCCAGCGGCGGGCCACCGCGGCCGGGTCCTCGCCGGTCAGCAGACCCGCGGCCTGTGCCGCGGCCCCCAGGGCGACCAGTTCCCCGGCCTCCGGGACCTGTACCGGCCGCCCCGACAGCCGCCGTACCGTCTGCTGCCAGGCGGCGCCCCGGGCGCCACCGCCGATGAGCAGGAGCGGCGTGGTGCGGTCCGCGTCCTCGTCGAGGACCAGGTCGAGTGCGCCGAGCAGCGCGTGCACCGCCCCGTCGTAGGCCGCCTGCAGGAGCTGGCCCGGGGTGGTGTCGTGCCGCAGCCCGTGCAGCAGGCCGGAGGCGTTCGGCAGGTTCGGGGTCCGCTCGCCGTCCAGGTACGGCAGCAGGGTCACGCCGGTGCCCGGCTCGACGGCCTCACGGTCCCGGCCCAGCAGTGCCGCGACGCGGTCGACGGCCAGCGTGCAGTTGAGGGTGCAGGCCAGCGGCAGCCAGTCGCCGTGCGCGTCGGCGAAGCCCGCCACCGTGCCCGTGGGATCGGCGGGGCGGTGCCGGGAGACGGCGTACACCGTGCCCGACGTGCCGAGGCTCAGCACGGGAGTACCCGGCCGAAGGCCGAGTCCCATCGCGGCGGCCGCGTTGTCGCCGGTTCCCGGTGCCACCAGGGTGCCCTTGGAGAACGGCAGGTCGTGACTGTCACGCACGGTGCCGGCCACCTCGCCCGGCCGCACCACGCGGGGCAGCAGTGCGGGGTCGAGGCCCACGTGCGCCAGCGTCTCCGTGTCGTACGCCTCCGTGCCGGACGCCCACCAGCCGGTGCCCGAGGCGTCGCCGCGGTCGGTGGTGCCGTGGCCGGTCAGACGCTCGGTGAGGTAGTCGTGAGGGAGCCGCACCGCCCTCGTGGCGCGGACCGCGTCCGGCTCGTGCTCGGCCAGCCAGGCCCACTTCGTGACCGTGAACGAGGCCCCGGGCACACTTCCGGTGCGCTCCGCCCAGGCCTTCGGCCCGCCCAGTTCCTCGACCAGCCGGCGGGCCTGCGGCGCCGAGCGGACGTCGTTCCACAGCAGCGCGGGGCGGACGGGTTCGCCGCGTTCGTCCAGGGTGACCAGACCGTGCTGCTGTCCGCCGATCGACACCGCGGCAGCCTCGTGCGCGGCTTCGCCGCACTGGTGCAGCGCCTCGCACAGGGCGTCCCACCACTGGCGCGGATCGCTCTCCCGGCCGGCCCCCGAGGAAACGGTGTGCGGCGCCTGGCCGCTCGCCACGATCTCCCCGGTGGCCGCGTCGACGACCAGCGCCTTGGTGGACTGGGTGGACGTGTCCACGCCGACGACGAGCGGACCCTCGGCTGCTGACATCGGGCTCTCCCTCTTCCGCGGCTCGGCGGGACGTGAGCCGAGCCGACCAGGACATCTTCCTGCGCCCTCTGCCGACGATTGTCGGGGACACCACGGTGTCGGGGACACCTTGACTCTTCCCAGAGGAGCGTTCGCATACTAATTTGTAAACGGCCATGACGAATAGTCCCACCCAGCAAGGAGCCGCGGCATGAGCTACCAGCCCACCCCCGACGACAGGTTCACCTTCGGCCTGTGGACCGTCGGCTGGCAGGGACGGGACCCGTTCGGCGACGCCACCCGTCGCGCCCTCGACCCGGTCGAGTCGGTGCAGCGACTGGCCGAGCTCGGCGCCCACGGGGTCACCTTCCACGACGACGACCTGATCCCCTTCGGCTCCTCGGACACCGAGCGCGAATCGCACATCAAGAGGTTCCGCCAGGCCCTGGACGCGACCGGCATGAGCGTCCCGATGGCCACCACGAACCTCTTCACGCACCCCGTCTTCAAGGACGGCGCGTTCACCGCCAACGACCGGGACGTCCGCCGCTACGCGCTGCGCAAGACCATCCGCAACATCGACCTCGCCGTCGAACTGGGCGCGCGCACCTATGTCGCCTGGGGCGGCCGTGAGGGCGCCGAGTCCGGTGCCGCCAAGGACGTGCGCGCCGCCCTGGACCGCATGAAGGAGGCCTTCGACCTCCTCGGCGAGTACGTCACCTCGCAGGGTTACGACATCCGCTTCGCCATCGAGCCCAAGCCGAACGAGCCGCGCGGCGACATCCTGCTGCCCACCGTCGGCCACGCCCTGGCCTTCATCGAGCGCCTGGAGCGGCCGGAGCTGTACGGCGTCAACCCGGAGGTCGGTCACGAGCAGATGGCCGGTCTGAATTTCCCGCACGGCATCGCGCAGGCCCTGTGGGCGGGCAAGCTCTTCCACATCGACCTCAACGGACAGTCCGGCATCAAGTACGACCAGGACCTGCGGTTCGGCGCGGGTGACCTGCGAGCGGCCTTCTGGCTCGTCGACCTCCTGGAGAGCGCCGGTTACGACGGCCCCCGCCACTTCGACTTCAAGCCGCCGCGGACCGAGGACCTGGACGGCGTGTGGGCGTCGGCGGCCGGCTGCATGCGCAACTACCTGATCCTGAAGGAGCGTGCGGCCGCCTTCCGCGCCGACCCGGAGGTCCAGGACGCGCTGCGCGCCTCGCGTCTGGACGAACTGGCGCAGCCGACGGCGGCGGACGGCCTGCAGGCCCTGCTCGGCGACCGCACGGCCTTCGAGGACTTCGACGTGGACGCCGCCGCCGCGCGCGGCATGGCCTTCGAACGCCTCGACCAGCTCGCGATGGACCACCTGCTGGGCGCGCGGAGCTGAGCGGGCACGCGCGCGGGGCTCTCCTGGGCCACCCGCGCGCGTGGCGGCCCTCAGGCGGACACCGCATCCAGGGACCGCCGCTCCGACCGCTGTCGCGCGGCCCGGGAAGGCGCGGAACTCCGCGGTCCGCGGTGTGAGCCCGTATCAGCTTCCGCGCGCGGCTGGCCGCGCGACGGGGAGGCGGCGACTCTGGACGCTATGTCCCAGCCACCCGTACCTCCCGTGCCGCCCGGGCCGCCGCACGGTGGCGCTCCGCCCCCGCCCGACGGCTTCGGCCCGCCCCATGACGGTTACGGGCCGCCCCTGTGGGGTGAGCCGCGCCGGTCGCCGCCGCCCCAGCCCGGGCGGCCCGGTCGCGGCCGGCTGCTCGCCGTACTGGCCGTACCGGTGGGCGCCGCTGCCGTACTCGCCGTCGTGCTGACGCTCTCCGGACACCACGGCTCGCAGGACCAGAAGGGGCCGGGCGGGAGCGGCACGAGCGGAGGCCGCTCTCCCCGGCCTTCCTTCGGCCTCCCCACCGAGCTGCCCAGCCGGCTGCCGACGCGTCTGCCCTCCCGATGGCCGAGCGGGCTTCCGTCGGAGTTCCCGAGCGGTCTGCCCTCAGGACTCCCGAGCAGCCTCCCGAGCAGCCTCCCGAGTGATCTGCGTACCTTGGTGCCCTCGTCGTTGTCGGGAGAACTCCCCTGAGCCGGATCTCGACCGCACCGGGGCAGCGGCAAGGGGCCCCCGCCGCCCCGCAAGCGCGCTCATCGCTCCGAGCGCCTACAGGTCCGCGGGCAGCCGGACGTAGGTCACGGTCGTCTCGATGCCGCTGTCCACCAGCCGGCCCCGGGCGTCGAACGCGCCCGGGCCGTCCGTCATCCCGAAGTCGTTGTCGTTGATCAGGGCGAGCGTGTCGTCCTCCCCGGGGTCGACGACGCCGACCGGGTCGAAGCGGTAGGCGTACTCGGCGGTGACGGCCCCCTTGCGCGGCGAGAAGCGCAGCAGCCGGGTCGTCCGGGACGCCTCCCCGGCCGCCGTGTCGGGCAGGGAGAGCGGGCTCTGCAGCGCCATCACCAGGTCGCCCCCGGGGAGCTGAGTCAGCCCCTCGAAGCCACGGTTGACCTTCCGGCGCAGCAGTACCGACGGCAGGGCCTCCACCACCGGACAGCCGGCACCCGTGAGCTTCAGCCCCTTCGGCACGTAGCGGGTGAGGACCTTCCCGCGCGCGGAGACGTGGACGAGCGACGGGCCGTACTCGTCCACGAGCCAGGAGGAACGGTGTACGACTCGAGGGTGAACGGCCGGCGTCCACCGCTCGTCGGCTCGTGCCCCCGGCCCGCCAGGCACGGACGGCCGGCCGCAACCCGGCGCGGAATCACCGGAAAGGCCTACGCTGTGACCTGGACCACTAAGGGGCGCGTCTCAGGGACGACTCAGGGTCGGGGTCCGGAACCGCCGGGAGCGCGGAGCCGTTTTCAGATCAGGAAGCGGCAGTGGCCGCGAAGGAGGCGACGCTGATGTCGAAGAACGCGAAGATCGCCGCAGGAGGCGTGGCGGTCGGTCTTCTCCTGCTGATATGGCTGCCCTGGTGGGTGGCGTTCCTGATCGTGGTGGGCGTGCCCGCCGCCGCGTACCTGACGCTGGACCCCTCGCAGCGGCGCAGGCTCCGCCGGGTCACGCGCAAGGAACTCGGCCGCTGAGGGCCCGGCCGACGACGCCGGGGCCGTCCGCCGGGCCTGTGGGCGGTTCCGGACCGCCGGGCCCGGTGATGTGCGCGACGCGGTTCCCGCGGAGTCAGCTCGGCCGTACCGCCATCTTGTCGAGCGCCTCGAGGAGACCTGGCAGTTCGGGGCCCCGCCCCACGGGCAGCACCTCTCCGGGCTCCTCGTCGAGCAGGACGAAGGCGATGTCGTCGGTGCGGGCCACCATGGACCACCCCGGTCCGTCGGCGCGCAGCGTACGGGCGTCGCCCGGGGCGAACGACGAGCGCACGCGGCCGAGCGGCGGTGGTGAGTCCACGTAGGCGCGTGCCTCCGCCAGTACGCGCCGGACGCCCTGGTGACCGGACTTGGGCGCGGCCTCCTCGTCGGCCGCCGTTCCCGTCGCGGTCTTCGGCCGTTGGTCGGGCGAGGGGAGGTACTCGTCGCCGATCTGCTCCCGCCACACCGCCCACTGCAGGGCGATCTCGTCGGCGCCCAGGCGCCGCTGCGCCGGTCCCCAGGTGCCGGTGTCCGGGGGAGCGAGGGCGGGCCCGTCCGCGACGTCGGGGGCGGGGTCGTGCGGCTCGGGTATCCCGGGTGCGGCGACCGCCACGGCCAGCGGCCAGCCCGGCAGGGCGACCACGACGCTGCGCTCGTCCGGTGACAGCTCGTACTCCATGCCGCAGTCCCAGGACGCGATCGCGACGGCGACCAGCGAGACGTCGTCGATGACGACCGTCCAGCGGGCGCCGTCACCGTCCTGGCCGAGCACCAGGCCGTACCCGTCGGCGCGCGGCGCGAGGCCCAGCGCGGCACAGGCCTCCGGGTAGTCGTCGCCCAGCACGCTCGGAAACTGCGCCGGCGTCAACAGCACCGCCGTGAGCACATACAGCGCCTCGTCGGTGGCGGTGACGGCCTCTTCGTCCGTTCCGGCCATCCCTGCCTCCCAGTGTTTGGTCCGTCGGCGCACCCTAGTGCGAGCGAAAGGTGCTTGTCACGACTACGCACACCACGCGGACCTGCAGCTTTCCACCTGGACGGGGGCGAAATGCCCCTCGTGGGCGAGGTTCGCCTCAGGCCGGTGGCAGCCCCAGGAGATCCCGGGCCACCGTCCGGGGCGACTGGCCGCGCTCCCGGGCGAGCGTGACGACCGCGCGGCACGCCAGCTCACTCACCCCGAAGGAGAGCGCCTCGGGCGACACCCAGGTCGCCGCCTCGTCGCCGCCGTCCCGGTCGTCCTCCGCGCAGGCCGCCACGTACGCGGCCGCGGCTTCGAACAAGTTGTGTGCACGCCGCCCCTGGGCGTCCGGGGCCCCGGTGTGCGAGGAAGAACGGAATCTGGCGGTGTACTTGCGTATCGCGTCGAACACGTGCCCCACCTTTCCCCTGCACGGGGTTGCCGACGATCGTCCGTCTGCTGCCCTTCAACGTAAGGTCGCGACTTCGGCGGCAGAAGGGGGACGACCGTCCCGGCACGAGATCGCCGCCGAGTACCACCGCACCCTGGCGCCTCGGTCGTCGGCGCCCTCGAGTGAGGCCAGGGTGTCGCGGAGCCAGGCGAGTTCGGCCCGGCTCGTGGCACGCGCGACGGTGAGCACCCCGCGCCGGAACGGATCGTCCAGGTCCTTGGCGGCCGGCGGCCGGCGGCCGGTCGCCGTCGTAGAAGAAGCTCGCCGGCGCCTGGAGGAAGGCCAGCCGGCGCCGCAGTACGGCTGCCTGGGCCGCGGGGTCCTCCAGATGGCGCAGGAACGCGAGCAGTGTGAACCACTGGTTCTCGTCGGTGATCTCGCGCTGCCCGGGATCGGCGAGACGGTGCCTGAGGTCCCGCCTGCCCTCCTCGGTCACGGGCAGGACGTGGCGGGGCGCGGCCACGGCGCCGGGTTCGGTGGCCCGGGCCAGCAGTCCTGCCTGCTCCAGCCGCTTGATCGCCGGGTACAGCGTGCTCTCGGCGACGGGGCGCACGCCGCCCCCGACCGCCGGCAGCAGCGGAATCGCCGCCTACGCGGAGGAAGAGTTCGTGGAGGAGCACTACGCGTGCGTACTGGACGTACTGGAGGCCGTCGGCCCGCTGTGGGCGGCCACCATGCGGCCGGCCGACCCCCGTGCGCTGTACCGGAGCGCCGTCGGGCTCCGGCGCGGCTCCGAGCCCGTGATGCGCACGATCCTGGAGGGCCTGCCGATCGACCGTGTCTACCTGCAGGGCGAACACAGCGGTGAACTCCCGGGCAGGCACGCGCTGGAGGCCGCCGGAGTGCGAGTGGTGACGGTTCCGTGCGCGGGCCACAACGTCATGTTCGACAACCCCGACGCCTTCGCGGCGGCCGTGGCGGGACGGGAATGGTCCTCGCGGTCCTCGCGGTCCTCAGTCCTCGCGCACGGCCAGCGCGAGGAAGCGGGCGTCCTCGTCGACGTACGAGGTCATACGCCACCCGGAGCGGGCCAGAAGCGGACCGAGATTGCCCTCGGCGCGGAGGTCGTCGGGGGTGATCCGGCGGCCCTGGCGCGCCGCCAGGGCCGCCCGGCCGATGGGATGGAACAGCGCGAGCGTGCCGCCCGGCCGCAGCACACGCGCCAGCTCCCGCAGGTTCTCGGCGGGCCGCGGCAGATGCGCGATCAGGCCCGCCGCGAACACGGCGTCCAGTGACCCCGACCGCAGCGGCAGCGCGGCGACGTCGGCCAGCAGCAGCCGTCCTTCCCGGTGCCTGCCCGCCCGCGTGGCCGCCGCGAGCATCGCCAGGGTCAGATCGGCCCCGGCCACCACCCCGGAGGGGCCCACGGCGGCACGCAGTGGCGGCAGCCCCCGGCCGGTGCCGCACCCCGCGTCGAGCACCCGGTCGCCCGGACGCAGCTTCAGCTCGGCGACGGCGGCGGCGTAGGCCGGGCCGTCGTCGGGGAACCTGTCGTCCCAGTCGGCCGCGCGGGCGGAGAAGAACTCCTGGACGTGTGTGTGATCGTCGCTCATGTTCGGCATGATCCCTCACCGACATGAGGGACACTCCTGCGCGCACGTTCGAGCGCGATGCGATCGTTCCCGCGCCTCACCGCGTCACATTGCAACACCTTTCGAAATGCGCCCCCTACGTGCGCCCTTGCCCCGGCTAGCGTCCCGGGGCCATGGGACACCTGGACCACGCAGCCTTCGGCTGGCTGACCCCCGCGCTGTCTTACGTCATGGCCTGCATCGGCGCCGCCCTGGGGCTGCGCTGCACCGTGCGGGCCCTCGCCACCACCGGCCGCTCGCGCCGCAACTGGCTCCTCACCGCCGCCTCCGCGATCGGGACGGGCATCTGGACCATGCATTTCGTGGCCATGCTCGGTTTCCGCGTCAGCGGCACCGACATCCGCTACGACGTGCCGCTGACCATCCTCAGCCTCGTCGTCGCCATGGTCGTCGTCTCCGTCGGCGTCTTCGTCGTCGGCCACAGCCGGGACCGCAACCGTGCCCTGCTCCTCGGAGGGCTCACCACCGGGCTGGGCGTCGCCAGCATGCACTACCTGGGGATGGCGGCGGTACGGATCCACGGCGACGTGACCTATGACCCCGTGTTCGTCGGACTCTCGGTGCTGATCGCCGTCGTGGCGGCCACCGTGGCCCTGTGGGCGGGCCTCAACATCAAGTCGCCCCTCGCGGTCACCCTCGCCTCCCTGGTCATGGGCGCGGCCGTCAGCAGCATGCACTACACCGGGATGTTCGCGGTCGGGGTGCGCGTCACCCCGTCCGGGGAAGTCCTGCCCGGGGCCACGGCGATGCAGTTCATCTTCCCCCTTGCCGTCGGCCTCGGGTCCTTCCTCTTCCTCACCTGCGCCTTCGTCGCCCTCTCGCCCACCGCCGGCGAACGCGAGGCCTCCGCCTCCGCCCAGCGGCCCGTTCAGGGCACCGCCGGCTAGCGGACTCCGGCCCCGCAGACCCGACCCACGTTCCGAGCGAGGAGGCCATGCGCCCACCCCGAAGCACCCCCGAAGCCGGCCCCACGGGGC
>NZ_JAJSZC010000163.1:0-18115 GCF_036815105.1 Streptomyces sp. IBSBF 3136 | reverse complement strand
CCACCCGCGCACCACCCACCCGATGTGAGGAAGCGATGCCCCAGCAGACCTATGTCGCCGGGACGGCCCCCGGGGCGGTCCCGGTCGTCGGCCACGCCCTGCAGATGATGCGTCAGCCCGTGCGGTTCATGTCGTCGCTGTCCGCCCACGGCGACCTGGTGAAGATCAGGATCGGCCCGACCGAGGCGTACGTGCCCTGCCACCCGGGCCTGCTCCGCGACGTCCTGACCAACGACCGCACCTACGACAAGGGCGGCGTCTTCTACGACCGGGCCCGGGACATCGCCGGCAACGGCCTGGTCACCTGCCCGTTCAAGGACCACCGCCGGCAGCGGCGGCTGATGCAGTCCGCCTTCCAGCGCTCCCGGCTCCAGCGCTACGCCACCGCCATGCACGCCGAGATCGAGGCCACCTCCGCGCGCTGGCAGGACGGGATGGTCGTCGACGCCTTCCCGGAGCTGTACGGCATGGCGCTGCGCACCGTCGCCCGCACCCTCTACTCCACCCCCGTCAGCAAGGAACTCGCCGACGGTGTGGAACGCGCCTTCGACACCGTCCTCAACGGGCTGTTCCGGCAGATGTTCCTGCCCCGCTTCCTGCGCCGCCTGCCCACCCCCGCCAACCGCCGCTACCGGCGCAACCTCGACTACCTGCACACCACCACCCAGCGGCTCATCGACGACTACCGCCGGGACGACGCCGAGCACGACGACCTGCTCTCCGCACTGCTCGCCTCACGCGACGAGGACGGCAGCCGGCTCGACGACACCGAGATCCACGACCAGGTCATCACCGTGATGGCCGCCGGCACCGAGACCGTCGCCGGCACCCTCACCTGGATCTTCCACCTGCTCTCCCAGCACCCGGACGTCGAGGCCGCGCTGTACGAGGAGATCGACACCGTCCTCGGCGGCCGCGCCCCGGGCTGGGACGACCTGCCCGACCTGTCGCTGACCGACCGGATCATCAGCGAGACCCTCCGGCTGCACCCGCCCGCCTGGCTGTTCACCCGGCTGACCACGGCCGACACCGAACTCGCCGGGCAGCGGCTGCCCCAGGGCACCACCATCGTCTTCAGCCCCGCCGCCGTGGCGCTGAACGAGGAGGCCTACCCCGACGAGCAGCGCTTCGACCCCGACCGCTGGCTCCCCGAGCGGGTCACCCCGCAGGCCCGCCAGGCGTTCATGCCCTTCGGCACCGGAGCGCGCAAGTGCATCGGCGACCTGTACGCCCGCACCGAGGCCGCCCTCGGGCTCGCCACCATCCTCGGCAAGTGGCGGATCACCTGCGAACCGGACGCCGACGTCCGGCCCGTCCCGCTGGCCACCGTCTACCACCCCCGCCGGCTGCGGCTGCGCCTCACCGCGCGCACCGGGCTGCCCACCACGGCGGCCCCCGCGCTCCCCGGACTCGGAGGTGACGCCGCGTGAACGGGCCCGGGAAGGTCGTCCTGGCCCAGCCGCGCGGCTTCTGCGCGGGCGTACGGCGGGCCATCGGCATCGTGGAGCGGGCCCTGGACCTGCACGGCGCACCCGTGTACGTGCGCAAGGAGATCGTGCACAACCACTACATCGTCTCCGAACTGGAGAAACGCGGCGCGGTGTTCGTCGACAGCGAGGAGGACGTCCCGCCCGGCGCCGTCTGCGTCTTCTCCGCCCACGGCGTCGCCCCGGCGGTGCGGGCCGGCGCCGAGCGCCGCCGCCTCGAGGTGATCGACGCCACCTGCCCGCTCGTGGCCAAGGTGCACCAGGAGGCCCTGCGCTTCGCCCGCGACGGCCGCACCATCCTGCTGGTCGGCCACGCCGGGCACGAGGAGGTCGACGGCGTCCTCGGCGAGGCACCCGAGCGGACGGTCGTCGTGGAGAGCGCCGCCGACGTGGCCCGGCTCGACCTGCCCGCCGGCACCCCGGTCGCCTTCCTCACCCAGACCACCCTCTCCTTCGACGAGACCGCGAAGGTCGTCGAGGCACTGCGCGCCCGGTTCCCCGACATCGTTTCCCCCGGCGCCGACGACATCTGCTACGCCAGCCAGAACCGGCAGAACGCCGTCAAGGACCTGGCACGCCGTCACGACCTGGTCCTCGTCGTGGGATCGGCCAACTCCAGCAACTCGCTGCGCATGGTCGAGGTGGCGCGCGAGCACGGCTGCCGCGCCCACCTCGTCCCCGACCGCGGCCACCTGCGCCCCGAGTGGCTCCAGGGGGTGTCGGGGATCGGCGTCAGCGCCGGGGCCAGCGCGCCCGAGATCCTGGTCGACGGCGTCCTCGACCGGCTCGCCGAACTCGGCTGGAGCCGGGTGGAGGTGCAGCGGGCGGCGCCCGAGGACGTCGTCTTCTCGATGCCGGCCCGGCTGGCCGACCCGGTCACCGGCCGGATCCCGCGCACCCCGCTCGCGGACGAGGCACGGGCGCGATGAAGGCGACGGAGGAGACACGCGTGACACAGACACCCCTCGCCGACCCACGGCCGGCGGACATCAAGGGACCCGAGGACCTGCGGGCCATGTCCCCCGGCGAGGTCCGGCGGCTCGTCCCGCAGATCAGGCGCCTGCTGGTCGACACCGTCACCCGCACCGGCGGCCACCTGGGCCCCAACCTCGGCGTCGTCGAACTGTCCGTCGCCCTGCACCGGGTCTTCGAGTCCCCCCGGGACGCGATCCTGTGGGACACCGGCCACCAGTCCTACGTGCACAAGATCCTCACCGGCCGGGCCGGGGACCTCGGCACGCTCCGGCAGCGCGGCGGACTGTCCGGCTACCCCAGCCGCGCCGAGTCCCCGCACGACGTCATCGAGAACTCGCACGCCTCCACCGTGCTGTCCTGGGCGGCCGGCCTGGCCCGCGCGCACGGCCTGCGCGGTGAACGGGACCGGGCCGTGGTCGCCGTCATCGGCGACGGCGCGCTCACCGGGGGCATGGCCTGGGAGGCGCTGAACAACATCGCCGCCGCCCCCGGCCGGCCGGTGATCGTGGTGCTCAACGACAACACCCGCTCCTACGGCCCGACGGCCGGCGGCATCGCCGAGCACCTGGCCGCCCTGCGCGCCGGGACCGCCCGCGACCGCCTGTTCGAGTCCCTGGGACTGGCCCGGCTGGGGCCCGTCGACGGGCACGACCTCACGGCCCTGGAGACGGCGCTGCGCCACGCACGCGACCTCGGCCGGTCCGTCGTCGTGCACTGCGTCACCGAGAAGGGCCGCGGCCACGCCCCGGCCGAACAGGACGAGACCGACCGGCAGCACGCCGTACGGCCGCTCGCGCCCGGCCGCCCCGCCGGCGACGGCTCGCCCTCCTGGACCGCCGTGTTCGGCCGGGAACTGGCCCGGCTCGGCGCCGAGCGGCCCGACCTGGTGGCCGTCACCGCCGCCATGCTGCACCCGACCGGCCTCACCGAGTTCGCCGCCCGCCACCCCGACCGCACCCTCGACGTGGGCATCGCCGAGCAGCACGCGGTGACCACCGCCGCGGGCCTCGCCCTCGGCGGGATGCACCCGGTGGTGGCGATCTACGCCACCTTCCTCAACCGCGCCTACGACCAGCTGCTCATGGACGCCGCCCTGCACCGCGCCCCGCTGACCCTGGTCCTCGACCGGGCCGGCGTCACCGGCGACGACGGACCCTCGCACAACGGTATGTGGGACCTGTCGCTGCTCAACACGGTGCCCGGACTGCGGGTGGCGGCCCCCAGGGACGCCGCCGGCCTGCGCCGCGCGCTGCGCGAGGCCGTCGCCGTCCACGACGGCCCCACCGCCGTGCGCTTCCCCAAGGGCACCACGGGCCCGGACATCCCGGCCGTCGACACCGTCCGGGGGGTCGACGTGCTCCGGCGGGGGGAGCTCGCCGACCTGCTCCTCGTCTCCGTGGGCGCCATGGCCGGCACCTGCCTGGAGATCGCGTCGCTGCTCGCCCTGGACGGCATCGGCGTCACCGTCGTCGACCCGCGCTGGATCAAGCCGGTGCCCCAGGCCCTGGTCGAACTGAGTCTCGGCCACCGCCTCGTCGCGACCGTCGAGGACAACGGCCGGGCCGGCGGCGCCGGGGCCGCGGTGGCCCAGGCGCTGGGTGACGCGGGGGCGCCCGCCCCCGTCCGCACCTTCGGCCTGCCCCAGCGGTTCCTCGACCACGGTTCCCGCGCCGAGATCCTGGAGTCCGCCGGACTCACCGCCCCGCGCATCGCCGACACCCTGGCGGCGGCGCTCCTGTACAGCCGCGCAGCGGCCGTCCCCGCCCCGCTCCCCGTACCGCGTCCGCCGGTCCCCGGCACCGCCGTACCACCGCACTGAGGAGGAACGTGCCATGCCCGTCCAGCTCGGGGTGCCCGCCGTGCCGGTGCGCCTCGCTCCACGCCGTCCCAGCCGGCGGATCCAGGTCGGGTCCGTGGCCGTGGGCGGGGACGCGCCCGTCTCGGTCCAGTCCATGACCACCACGCCCACCGCCGACGTCGGCGCCACCCTCCAGCAGATCGCCGAACTGACCGCCGCCGGCTGCCAGATCGTCCGCGTGGCCTGCCCCTCGCAGGACGACGCCGACGCGCTGCCCGCCATCGCCCGCAAGTCCCCGATCCCGGTGGTCGCCGACATCCACTTCCAGCCCCGCTACGTCTTCGCCGCCATCGACGCCGGATGCGCGGGCGTCCGCGTCAACCCGGGCAACATCCGCCGGTTCGACGACCAGGTCAAGGAGATCGCCCGGGCCGCGGGGGACGCCGGCGTGCCCATCCGCATCGGGGTGAACGCGGGCTCCCTCGACAAGCGCCTGCTGGCCAAGTACGGCAGGGCGACCCCCGAGGCCCTGGTGGAGTCCGCGCTGTGGGAGTGCTCGCTGTTCGAGGAGCACGGCTTCCGGGACCTGAAGATCTCCGTCAAGCACAACGACCCGGTGGTCATGGTCAGCGCCTACCGGCTGCTCGCCGGGAGGTGCGACTACCCGCTCCACCTCGGGGTGACCGAGGCCGGCCCGGCCTTCCAGGGCACGATCAAGTCGGCGGTCGCCTTCGGCGCGCTGCTGAGCGAGGGCATCGGGGACACCATCCGGGTGTCGCTGTCGGCCCCGCCCGCCGAGGAGATCAAGGTCGGCATCCAGATCCTGGAGTCGCTGAACCTCAGGCAGCGCGGCCTGGAGATCGTCTCCTGCCCGTCCTGCGGCCGCGCCCAGGTCGACGTCTACAAGCTCGCCGAGGAGGTCACCGCCGGCCTGGACGGCCTCGAGGTCCCGCTGCGCGTCGCCGTCATGGGCTGCGTGGTGAACGGACCCGGCGAGGCCCGGGAGGCCGACCTCGGCGTGGCCTCCGGCAACGGCAAGGGCCAGATCTTCGTCAAGGGCGAGGTCGTCAGGACCGTCCCCGAGTCCAGGATCGTCGAGACCCTCATCGACGAGGCGCTGGCGCTGGCCGAGCGGATGCGGGCCGAGCACCCCGAACAGCCCGAGCGAGCCGACGAGCCCGAGCACCCCGAGCACCCCGGGCACACGGACAAGGAGAGCGAGCCGTCATGACCTACCTGATCGCCCAGCCCTGCGTCGACGTCAAGGACAGGGCCTGCGTCGAGGAGTGCCCCGTCGACTGCATCTACGAGGGGCGCCGCGCCCTGTACATCCACCCGGACGAGTGTGTCGACTGCGGTGCCTGCGAGCCCGTCTGCCCGGTCGAGGCGATCTTCTACGAGGACGACACCCCGCCGGAGTGGTCCGGGTACCGGGCGGCGAACGCCGAGTTCTTCGACGACCTCGGCTCGCCCGGCGGCGCCACCGCCCAGGGGCTGATCGACCGCGACCACCCGCTCGTCGCCGGGGAACCGGTCCGCACGGCGTGAACCGGGGGTGGCCCGGCCGTCCGGCGGGCGGTCAGGCCACCCGCACCCCGTTCTCCAGCTCCGCCGTGCCGCCGCCCTCCGCCAGGACGTCCAGCGCGGCCAGCACCCGGCGGCCGAGGGCACCGGGCAGATGCTCCGGGATGTCCGCGCGGCCCACCAGCCGCCAGGACAGCAGCTCCGCCTCCTGCAACCGGATGGCCTCGAACTCGGCCCCGGTCAGCACCCCGCCGTCGTACACGTACGCCACCAGCGGCGGCCGGCCCGGACCGCGCACCCAGTCCACCGTGAGCAGCCGGCCCGGCTCCCGGTCCAGGCCGATCTCCTCCAGCGTCTCGCGGCGCGCGCCCTGCCGGGGCGTCTCGCCGTCGTCCGACTCGATCGTGCCGCCGGGCAGCGCCCAGCCCTCCCGGTAGTTCGGCTCGACGAGCAGGACCCGCCCCTCGGCGTCCCGGAAGAGCGTGGCGGCACCGGCGAGCACCCGGGGGAGGCCGGCGATGTACGCGGCGAAGTCTTCTGTCGTGGTCATTGACGAAGGGTAACCAGGCACGGGGGGCCTACCGGCCGTTCACCGCCAGGCGCAGGGTGCGCTCGGCCAGCGCACTGATCCGCACTCCGTCGAAGCCGAACACCGCGCTCCGGACCGTGTCCCGCAGCGGCTCGCTCCACCGCGCCGGGATGGCCGCGGCGCCCGCGAGCACGCCGGCCACCGAACCGGCGGTCGCCCCGTTGGAGTCGGTGTCCAGACCGCCGCGGACGGTCAGGGCGACGGTGCGGGTGAAGTCGCCGTCGCCGTACAGCAGCCCCGCCGTGAGGACGGCCGCGTTCGGCACGGTGTGGATCCAGCCGAGCCCGGCGGTCTCCGCGGACACCGTGCTCAGTGTCTCCTCCCAGGAAAGGCGGGTCGCGTGCAGGGACATCACCCGGCGCACGGTGCGGGCGAGACGGCTGCTCGCGGGGACGACCGCGAGCCCGGCCTCCAGCGCCTCCCGCACCTCCCGCGCCCCGAACGCCGCCGAGATCAGCGCGGCGGCGAACATCGCGCCGTAGACGCCGTTGCCGGTGTGTGAGAGCACGGCGTCCCGGCGGGCGAGACCGGCGGCCCGCGACGGGTCGCCCGGGCAGGTCCAGCCGTAGACGTCGGCGCGGATCAGCGCGCCGATCCACTCCTGGTAGGGGTTGTCGTACGTCGCCGTCAGCGGCGGTCGCAGACCGGCCGCGAGATTGCGGTAGGCCGCCCGTTCGGCGGTGAAGGTCTGCAGGTAGGGCAGTCGGAGCAGCCACAGGTCGCCGACCTGCTCGGTGCTGAAGCCGAAGCCGTGGGTCTCCAGCAGGTGCAGGCCGAGGATCGCGTAGTCCACGTCGTCGTCCCGGCAGCTCCCGTCGACGCGGCCGCGCACGCACCGGCGCCACTCCGGGCGCAGCAGGGCGCCGTCCCGCGGGTCCGCGGGCTCGGGCAGGTAGTCGGTGAGCGGCAGGGCCGCGGCCCTGCGCAGGTAGCCGTCGATGCGCTCGCGGGTCCACACCTCGCCCTGCTCGACCGGCTTGCCCAGCATGTTGCCCGCGATCCGGCCGAGCCAGCCGCCGTGGATGCGGTCGGCCAGGTCCGGCCCGGTGCCCTGGTTGGTCATGGCCGGTGTCTACCCGTTTTCCCGCCGGTTCCCCGCCGGACGACGGCCGCTTCCCACGGTTCGGTCGGGGCATGACGGCACGGGCGCCTTGAGGTTAAGGTCGCAGCGGCGCGACTGGCCCCGCCGTGCGCGGGGCCCGGAGAGCAAGGGGAAAGCAAGGTGGCGGACGCTGCAGTGGACGAGACCCGACGGGTGCTCGTCGCCGCGGACAAGTTCAAGGGCTCGCTGACGGCGGTACAGGTCGCCGAGCGGGTGACGGCCGGGCTGCGCCGGGTCGTGCCGGACCTCGAGGTGGAGGCGCTGCCGGTCGCCGACGGCGGCGACGGGACCGTGGACGCGGCGGTCGCGGCCGGGTTCGAGCGGCGGGAGGTCCGCGTCGCCGGGCCGCTGGGTGAGGAGGTGACGGCCGCGTTCGCGCTGCGCGGCGGCACCGCGGTGGTGGAGATGGCCGAGGCCAGCGGCCTGCAACGGCTGCCGGCCGGGGTGTTCGCTCCGCTGACCGCCTCCACGTACGGCTCCGGGGAACTGCTGCGGGCAGCCCTGGACGCGGGCGCCAGGACCATCGTGTTCGGCGTCGGCGGCAGCGCCACGACGGACGGCGGCGCCGGGATGCTGTCGGCGCTGGGCGCCCGGTTCCTGGACGAGGACGGCGAGCCGGTGCCGCCGGGCGGCGGCGGGCTCGCGGAACTCGCCCGGGCCGACCTGTCCGGCCTGGACATGCGCCTGTCCTCGGTCGAGCTGGTGCTGGCCAGCGACGTGGACAACCCGCTGACCGGCCCGAAGGGCGCTCCCGCGGTCTACGGCCCGCAGAAGGGAGCCTCTCCGCAGGACGTGGCGACGCTGGACGCCGCCCTCGCCCACTTCGCGAAGGTCCTGGAGGCCGAGGCCGGACCAGGCGCGGCGGAGCACGCCGCGGCGCCGGGCGCGGGCGCGGCGGGCGGCATCGGCTACGGCGCGCTGCTGCTGGGCGCCCGGTTCCGGCCCGGCATCGAGGTCATGCTCGACGTGCTGGGGTTCGCGCCCGCGCTGGAGCGGGCCGGCGTGGTCATCACCGGCGAGGGCTCGCTCGACGAGCAGACCCTGCACGGCAAGGCCCCGGCGGGCGTGGCCGCGGCCGCCCGCGCCGCTGGCCGTACGGTGGTCGCGGTGTGCGGGCGGCTGGCCCTGTCCCAGGAGGCGCTGCTGGGCGCCGGGATCGCGCGGGCGTACCCCCTGACCTCGGTGGAGCCGGACGTGGCCAGGTGCATCGCGGACGCGGGCCCGATCCTGGAGCGGGTGGCGGAGCGCATCGCCCGGGACCTGCTGGGCTGAGCATCACTGCAGCGGGGTCAGCTCACCGTCGAAGTCCCGGAAGAAGCTGCCGCTGGTGAGGCCCTCCACCTTGCCGTTCCTGTACCACTGCTCGGACATGTGGTGGAGGGTCTTCGCGGTGCGCTCCCAGACCAGGGAGTGTCCCGCGCCGGCCAGGCAGAACATCAGCTTCTGCGCCACCGGCACAGCCGCGTAGAGGTCGGGTACCGAGAAGCGCAGGAACCGTCGGCTCCTTGAAGCACGAACGGGTGCGGCCCGAGCCTTGGACGCTCGGGCCGCACCCGTTCGTGCTTCAAGGAGGCTCAGGGCTGTGCCGCCCGCGCCTCACGCCGGTTGTCGCGGAAGTTGTTCACCCGGCGCGCCGTGGCGAACAGCGGGATCACCGCGCCCATGACCAGCTGCAGCGCGCAGCCCGTCTGGAGCAGCAGCTGCCCGCTCGGGGCGTCGAAGGCCCAGGCGGCCAGCAGGCCCATGGACAGCACGATCCAGCCGAGCATCGCGCCGGCGAGCCGGCCCCGCGGCTTCGGGTACTCCACGCGGCTCACCATCAGCCACGCGGTGCCCAGGATCGCCAGCAGCGTCGCCACGAAGGGCAGCTCCAGCAGGACGATCGAGACGACCGTCAGCGCGCCGAACGGCGAGGGCATGCCCTGGAACATGCCGTCCTTCAAGGTCACGCAGGAGAAGCGGGCCAGGCGCAGCACGACGGCCAGGAGCACCACGATCGCCCCGAGCGCCGCCACTCTCTGGTGCGCGTCGTCCGCGACCATGCCGTAGACGAGGACGAAGTACGCGGGGGCGAGCCCGAAGCTGATCAGGTCGGACAGGTTGTCCAGCTCCGCGCCCATCGGCGAGGAACGCAGCTTGCGGGCCACCAGGCCGTCGAACAGGTCGAAGACCGCCGCGCAGAGCATCAGGATGACCGCCGTGGCCGCGCTGTGGCGGGCCATGCCGGACTCCTGGCTGCCGGTGAGGTGCGGGATCAGGATGCCGGTGGTGGTGAAGTACACCGCCATGAAGCCGCACGTGGCGTTGCCGAGCGTGAGGGTGTCCGCTATCGACAGACGCAGAGAGAGGGGCATCTCCTCCTCGTCGTCCACCTCGTCGGCCTCGGGCACCCAGCCCGCCTGGGTCTCCGGATCAATCACGGTCAATGCGAGTCACCCCAGCCACGGTCTTCTGTCCGACCTCGACCGCGACCTCCACGCCCTCCGGCAGGTAGAGGTCGACACGCGAGCCGAAGCGGATCAGACCGATGCGGTCGCCCTGCTCGACCTTCGTCCCCTCGGGGAGGTACGGCACGATGCGGCGGGCCACCGCGCCGGCGATCTGGATCATCTCGATGTCGCCGAGTTCGGTGTCGAAATGCCAGATTACGCGCTCGTTGTTCTCGCTCTCCTTGTTGAAGGCGGGGACGAAGCCACCGGGCACGTGCTCGACCGACGTCACCGTGCCCGCGAGGGGAGCGCGGTTGACGTGGACGTTGAGCGGGCTCATGAAGATCGCGACGCGGGTGCGGCCGTCCTTCCAGGGCATGATGCTCTGCACCACGCCGTCGGCGGGCGAGATGACGCGGCCCGGGGCGATCTCACGCTCGGGGTCGCGGAAGAACCACAGCATGCCCGCCGCGAGCGCGGTGGCGGGCACGGCGACGGCCTTGGCGACGCCCGAGCGGCGGGCGCGGGCCAGGCTGAGGGCTGCGGTGGCGACGGTCGGGAGGAGCCACGGCGATGCTCCGCGCGCGAGGCGTGCGCCTACCAGGCTGTCGCGGTGTGCAGAGGTTTGGCTGTGGGGCATGGATGACCTTCGTAGCGGATGATGCCGCGCTATGACGGGGGACGGCGGCTTTCCCGGGATCGTACCGGTCGCGGGCCACAACTGGGCAAGCCAGTCAGTCGAGTCGGCGGCTGAACCCTGCCTACGGGGTGTGATCTTCTTCTCGAAGAAAACACCCCGTAACCGGACAATCAGCCCTGGAACCGATACTCTTCGAGCAGCCTGCGCCCGATGATCATTTTCTGGATCTCGGCGGTACCCTCACCGATGAGCAGCATCGGGGCCTCGCGGTAGAGGCGCTCGATCTCGTACTCCTTGGAGAAGCCGTAGCCGCCGTGGATCCGGAAGGCATCCTCCACGACTTCCTTGCAGTACTCGGAGGCGAGGTACTTCGCCATCCCCGCTTCGAGGTCGTTTCGTTCGCCGGAATCCTTTTTGCGAGCCGCGTTGACCATCATGGCATGCGCGGCCTCGACCTTGGTAGCCATTTCGGCCAGCTTGAACTGAATGGCCTGGTGCTGGGCGATCGGCTTGCCGAAAGTGTGCCTCTGCTGGGCGTACTGGACACCCAGTTCGAAGGCACGCTGAGCGACACCGCAGCCACGGGCCGCCACGTTGACGCGGCCGACCTCGACTCCGTCCATCATTTGGTAAAAACCTCGGCCGGTGACGCCGCCGAGCACCCGATCGGCGGGAACCCGCAGGCCGTCCATGATGAGCTCGGTGGTGTCCACCCCCTTGTAACCCATCTTGTCGATCTTGCCCGGAATGGTCAGGCCGGGGCGGACCTCACCGAAACCGGGCTCCTTCTCGACGAGGAAGGTCGTCATCGACTTGTGGGGCGCGGTGCCCTCGGGGTGTCCTTCATCACTGCGCACCAGAACGGCCACCAGGGACGAGGTGCCGCCGTTGGTCAGCCACATCTTCTGGCCGTTCAGGACGTACTCGTCGCCGTCCTTCACTGCCTTCGACGTGATGGCCGACACGTCGGAGCCCAGCGCCGGCTCCGACATCGAGAACGCGCCCCGGATGTCGCCGGCCGCCATGCGCGGCAGGAAGTGGTCCTTCTGCTCCTGCGTGCCGTGCTGCTTGAGCATGTACGCCACGATGAAGTGCGTGTTGATGATGCCGGACACCGACATCCACCCGCGGGCGATCTCCTCCACGCACAGGGCGTAGGTGAGGAGCGACTCGCCCAGGCCCCCGTACTCCTCGGGGATCATCAGGCCGAAGAGGCCGAGTTCCTTCAGGCCGTCGACGATCGCCTGCGGGTACTCGTCGCGGTGCTCAAGACCGGTGGCGACCGGGATGATCTCCTTGTCCACGAAGTCGCGGACGGTGGAGACGATCTCCTGCTGGACGTCGGTCAGACCGGCGGTCTGGGCGAGACGGGCCATCTCTACTTCTCCGTCTTTTCCGAAGGGGCGTTCAGTTCGGGACGGCCCGGCTGCTCGCCGCCGCGTTCCTTGATGTACGTCTCGGTGGGCACCATGACCTTGCGGCGGAAGACGCACACCAGGGTGCCGTCCTGCTTGTAGCCCTTGGTCTCGACGTAGACGATGCCGCGGTCGTTCTTGGACTTCGACGGCCACTTGTCGAGCACGGTCGTCTGTCCGTAGATCGTGTCGCCGTGGAACGTGGGAGCCACGTGCTTGAGCGACTCGATCTCCAGGTTGGCGATCGCCTTGCCCGAGATGTCCGGCACGGACATGCCCAGCAGCAGCGAGTAGATGTAGTTCCCGACCACCACGTTCTTGCCGAAGTCCGTCGTCTTCTCGGCGTAGTTCGTGTCCATGTGGAGCGGGTGGTGGTTCATGGTGAGGAGACAGAACAGGTGGTCGTCGTACTCCGTGACCGTCTTGCCCGGCCAGTGCTTGTACGTCGCACCGACCTCGAACTCCTCGTAGGTGCGTCCGAACTGCATCGTGCTCAGGCCTCCGGGATCTCGAACTTGCTGGTGCGCCGCATGCCGGCGGCCCGGCCCTTGCCGGAGATGACCAGGGCCATCTTGCGGCTGGCCTCGTCGATCATCTCGTCGCCGAGCATCGCGGAGCCCTTCTTGCCGCCCGCCTCGGACGTGTAGTAGTCGTACGCGTCCAGGATCAGCTCGGCGTGGTCGTAGTCCTCCTGCGAGGGCGAGAAGATCTCGTTGGACGCCTCGACCTGGCCCGGGTGCAGCACCCACTTGCCGTCGAAGCCGAGCGCGGCGGCGCGGCCGGCGACCTCGCGGTAACCGTCGACGTTGCGGATCTGCAGGTAGGGGCCGTCGATCGCCTGGAGGTTGTTGGCGCGCGCGGCCATCAGGATCTTCATCAGGATGTAGTGGTAGGCGTCCGCCGGGTAGCCGGGCGGCTGCTCGCCCACGACCAGCGACTTCATGTTGATGGACGCCATGAAGTCGGCCGGGCCGAAGATGATCGTCTCGACGCGCGGGGACGCCTGCGCGATCGCGTTGACGTTGTTCAGACCCTGTGCGTTCTCGATCTGCGCCTCGATGCCGATCTTGCCGACCTCGAAGCCCATGGTCTTCTCGATCTGCGTCAGCAGCAGGTCGAGGGCGACGATCTGCTCGGCGTTCTGGACCTTCGGCAGCATGATGCAGTCGAGGTTCGGGCCGGCGCCCTCGACGACCGTGACGACGTCCCGGTACGTCCACTCGGTGGTCCAGTCGTTGACGCGCACGACCCGCGTCTTGCCCGTCCAGTCGCCCTCGTTGAGGAACTTGACGATCGTGTGCCGCGCCTCGGGCTTGGCGAGCGGCGCGCACGCGTCCTCCAGGTCGAGGAAGACCTGGTCGGCGGGGAGCCCCTGGGCCTTCTCCAGGAACCGGGGGTTCGAGCCCGGCACGGCCAGGCAGGAGCGCCGCGGGCGAAGGCGGTTGACGGTCGTCATGCGGGGACCTCCAGGGGGTCGAGCTTGTTCGCTTTCCGGATCTCGTCGACGATGCGGCCGATGATCCCGGTGATGTCGAAGTCCTTCGGGGTGAACACGGCGGCCACACCGGCGGCCTTCAGCTGTTCGGCGTCACCGTTGGGGATGATGCCACCCGCGATCACGGGGATGTCTGTGGCACCGGCCACACGCAGCCGCTGGACCACGTCCGGCACCAGCTGGGCGTGCGAGCCGGAGAGGATGGACAGGCCGACGGCGTGCACGTCCTCGTCGACCGCGGCGTCCACGATCTGTTCGGGCGTCAGCCGGATGCCCTGGTAGACGACCTCGAAGCCGGCGTCCCGGGCGCGCACCGCGATCTGCTCGGCGCCGTTGGAGTGACCGTCCAGGCCCGGCTTGCCCACCAGGAAGCGCAGGCGGCCGACGCCCAGCTCGCGTGCGGTGGCGTCCACCTTGGCCCGCACCTCGCCGAGCGCCGAGCCGGCCTCGGCGGTGACGGCCACGGGGGCGGAGGAGACACCGGTGGGCGCCCGGTACTCGCCGAACACCTCGCGCAGCGCCCCGGCCCACTCGCCGGTCGTGACCCCGGCCCGGGCGCACTCCAGGGTGGCCTCCATCAGGTTGCCGGTGCCCTTGGCCGCCTCCTTCAGCCGCTCCAGCGCCTTGCACGGGCGCGGGTGGTTGAAGGGCGGCTGGTAGCGGGTGTCCCGCCAGCCTGCCAGCGCCTCGACGACGCGGGCCTCGACCGCCGGGTCGACCGTCTGGATCGCGGTGTCCAGGTCGGCCGTCAGCGGGTTCGGCTCGGTCGTCTCGAAGATGTTGACGCCGACGATCTTCTCCTGGCCGGACTCGATCCGGGCCCGGCGCTCGGCGTGCGAGGAGACCAGCTCCGCCTTGAGGTAGCCGGACTCGACGGCCGCCATCGCGCCGCCCATCTCCTGGATCCGCTCGATCTCGGCGAGGGACTCCTGGACGAGGGCGTCCACCTTCGCCTCGATGACGTGCGAGCCGGCGAAGATGTCCTCGTACTCCAGCAGGTCGCTCTCGTGCGCCAGGACCTGCTGGATGCGCAGCGACCACTGCTGGTCCCAGGGCCGGGGCAGACCGAGGGCCTCGTTCCAGGCGGGCAGCTGCACCGCACGCGCGCGGGCGTCCTTGGAGAGGGTGACGGCCAGCATCTCCAGCACGATCCGCTGGACGTTGTTCTCCGGCTGCGCCTCGGTCAGGCCGAGCGAGTTGACCTGGACGCCGTAGCGGAACCGGCGCTGCTTGGGGTCCTGGATGCCGTAGCGCTCACGGGTGACCTGGTCCCAGATGCGGCCGAACGCCCGCATCTTGCACATCTCCTCGACGAAGCGGACGCCCGCGTTGACGAAGAAGGAGATGCGGGCGACCACGTCGCCCATCCGCTCCTGCGGCACCTGGCCGCCGTCGCGGACGGCGTCCAGGACGGCGATCGCGGTGGACATCGCGTACGCGATCTCCTGCACCGGCGTGGCCCCGGCCTCCTGCAGGTGGTAGCTGCAGATGTTGATCGGGTTCCACTTCGGCATGTGGGAGACCGTGTACGCGATCATGTCCGTCGTCAGACGGAGGCTCGGCCCCGGCGGGAAGACGTGCGTCCCGCGGGACAGGTACTCCTTGACGATGTCGTTCTGGGTCGTGCCCTGGAGCTTGGTGATGTCGGCGCCCTGCTCCTCGGCGACGACCTGGTAGAGCGCCAGCAGCCACATGGCGGTGGCGTTGATCGTCATCGAGGTGTTCATCTGCTCCAGGGGGATGTCCTGGAACAGCCGGCGCATGTCACCGAGGTGCGAGACGGGCACACCGACCCGGCCGACCTCGCCGCGGGCGAGGATGTGGTCGGGGTCGTAGCCGGTCTGCGTCGGCAGGTCGAACGCCACCGACAGACCGGTCTGGCCCTTGGCGAGGTTGCGCCGGTACAGCTCGTTGGACGCCTCCGCGGTCGAGTGACCGGCGTACGTCCGCATGAGCCACGGACGGTCCTTCTGACGCTCTGTCATCTAAGGCCCTCAGATGTTCCGGAAGCGGTTGATGGCGTCGATGTGCTTGGCGCGCATCTCCTCGTCGCGCACGCCCAGGCCCTCCTCGGGGGCCAGGCACAGCACGCCGACCTTGCCCTGGTGGGCGTTGCGGTGGACGTCGTGCGCGGCCTGGCCGGTGTCCTCCAGTGAGTACACCTTCGACAGGGTCGGGTGGATCTTGCCCTTCGCGATGAGCCGGTTGGCCTCCCAGGCCTCGCGGTAGTTGGCGAAGTGCGAGCCGATGATCCGCTTCAGCGACATCCACAGGTAGCGGTTGTCGTACTCGTGCATGTAGCCCGAGGTCGAGGCACAGGTGGTGATGGTGCCGCCCTTGCGGGTGACGAAGACGCTCGCGCCGAAGGTCTCGCGACCGGGGTGCTCGAAGACGATGTCGATGTCCTCGCCGCCGGTGAGCTCGCGGATGCGCTTGCCGAAGCGCTTCCACTCCTTCGGGTCCTGGGTGTTCTCGTCCTTCCAGAACCGGTAGCCCTCGGCGCTGCGGTCGATGATCGACTCGGCGCCCATCGAGCGGCAGATCTCCGCCTTCTGCTCGCTGGAGACGACACAGATCGGGTTGGCACCGCCGGCCAGCGCGAACTGGGTGGCGTACGAGCCGAGCCCGCCGCTCGCGCCCCAGATCAGGACGTTGTCGCCCTGCTTCATGCCGGCGCCGTTGCGGGAGACGAGCTGGCGGTAGGCGGTGGAGTTGACCAGGCCCGGCGCCGCGGCCTCCTCCCAGCTGAGGTGGTCCGGCTTCGGCATCAGCTGGTTGGACTTGACCAGGGCGATCTCCGCGAGGCCGCCGAAGTTGGTCTCGAAGCCCCAGATGCGCTGCTCGGGGTCGAGCATGGTGTCGTTGTGGCCGTCCGAGGACTCCAGTTCGACCGACAGGCAGTGCGCGACGACCTCGTCACCGGGCTTCCAGGCGTTGACGCCCGGGCCGGTGCGCAGGACGACGCCCGCGAGGTCGGAGCCGATGATGTGGTACGGCAGGTCGTGGCGCTTGGCCAGCTCGTTGGTGCGGCCGTAGCGCTCCAGGAACCCGAACGTGGACAGCGGCTCGAAGATCGAGGTCCACACCGAGTTGTAGTTGACCGAGGAGGCCATGACGGCCACCAGGGCCTCGCCCGGGCCCAGCTCGGGCACGGGGACCTCGTCCAGGTGGATCGACTTGCGCGGGTCCTTGTCGCGGGTCTGCAGGCCCGCGAACATCTCCGTCTCGTCCTTGTGCACGGTGATCGCACGGTACGACTCGGGGATCGGCAGAGCGGCGAAGTCGGCGGACGTGGTGTCCTTCGACTGGATCGCGTCCAGGATGTCCTTCACGGTCACGGTGTTGCCTCCGGCGGTGAGCGCCCTGAGGGAGGGGCGCTGGGGGTTCGTCGGTGCTGCTGGGAGAGCTGCTGAGGGTTTTGGTGGAACGTGCCGTCGGTTCGGCGGGTGGTGCTTCGGCAGCGCGTGGTGGCGCGGGAGGTTGCCTGTGACGCAGGCGTCCGGGCGCGCAGGCCGTCGGCTTGCGGGGACAGCCGGCGAGCGGGTGGTCTCTGCTCGCCGGCCGCCCGGACCTCTTCAACGTATGACACCGCGTGTCAGGTGACAAGGCACTGAGTGCCAGAAGTTGCTCTCAGATGAAATCTTTACGTAACAAATGAGCGATGATCGATCGAACGGCCTCGGAAATCCCCGCGAAAACGGCCTCTGACATGGCAAAACGGCCACCCCGTAGGGTGGCCGTCCTCACAGTGCCGAAGCGGCTCAGCGCTCCTTGAGCGCCTCCTCGATGGTGCGCATGACCTCGTCCAGCGGTGCGTCGGTCCGGGCGACGGTCACCAGCACCTCGCCGTGGGCCGACACCGCGGCCGGGGCGGTGGTCGCCGTCCTGTGCGCCGGGCCGCGTCCGGCGCCGATACCCGTGCCGAAGGTCTTGCGCACGATCGCGAAGGCGTGGTCGAGCTGGGCCTCCACGTCGCCCTGGCCGCCGGCCCGCAGCCAGCGCCGCAGGACGTGGTTGTGGGCGGTGACCACGGCGGAGGCGGCGACCTCGGCGAGCAGCGGGTCGTCGTTGGCGTCGTCCGCGTGCGCGTGCTCGTCGAAGTGACCGAGCAGATAGCGGGTGAACAGGCGCTCGTAGCGGGCCACCGAGGCGATCTCGGCCTCGCGCAGGGTGGGTACCTCGCGGGTCAGCTTGTAGCGGGCGACCGAGATCTCCGGCCGCGCCGCGTACATCTTCATGACTTCCTTGATGCCGCGGCACACCGTGTCGAGCGGGTGCTCGTGCGCCGGGGCGGCGTTGAGCACCGCCTCGGCGCGGACCAGCGTGTCGTCGTGGTCCGGGAAGATCGCCTCTTCCTTGGAGCGGAAGTGGCGGAAGAAGGTGCGGCGCGCGACCCCGGCCGCGGCCGCGATCTCGTCGACGGTGGTCGCCTCGTACCCCTTGGTCGCAAACAGTTCCATCGCTGCGGCCGCCAGTTCCCGGCGCATTTTCAGCCGCTGGGCGGCGGCGCGACTGCCTGCGGCACTTTCCGGCGCGTCGGGCGTGGCTGGTGTACGTGAGGACTTGGCGGGCTGGGACATGACCCGAACGTACTGCATGTGCGCGGCCGAATGCGCAGGTCCGGGGTTTCCTCCGGCCGCCGGGGACGGGGGGCCGGAGGA
>NZ_JAJSZC010000162.1:0-18280 GCF_036815105.1 Streptomyces sp. IBSBF 3136 | reverse complement strand
CCCCCCCCCCCCCCCCCCCCCCCCCCCCCCGCCCCCCCCCCCCCCCCCCCCCCCCCCCCCCCGTCGGGGAGAAGTGCCCTCAGGCCTTCTTCGTCTCCCAGAAGATCTTGTCGATCTGGGCGATGTAGTCCAGAGCCTTCTGGCCCGTCGCCGGGTCCGTGGACGCCTTGGCGGCCGAGAGGGCCTTCAGGGCGTCGTTGACCAGCTGGTGCAGCTCCGGGTACTTCTCGAAGTGCGGGGGCTTGAAGTAGTCGCTCCAGAGCACGGAGACGTGGTGCTTCGCCAGCTCGGCGCGCTGCTCCTTGATGACGGTGGCACGCGTCTGGAAGTGCGGGTCGTCGTTGCCGGCCATCTTCTCCTGGACGGCCTTGACCGACTCCGCCTCGATGCGGGCCTGGGCCGGGTCGTACACACCGCAGGGCAGGTCGCAGTGCGCGCTGACCTTGACCGTGGGGGCAAACAGGCGGGAAAGCATGGAGCATTCCTTCCTCGTGATCGTCTTCTCAGGTGCGACATTACTCCCTGGGGGACGTCTTTTCCTGAGTGCCCCCTAGGGCTTAGGACAAAAGTCCAGGGTCAGACTGAGACTGGTGGAGGAACGGACCGGGGAGGTGCCGGTGATGCCGGAGCTGTCGCAGGAGACCGAGCGGGGGAGGGCCGGGGCGCCGTTCGGGCTGGCCGAGGTGACGGGCCCGTCCATGGTGCCCACGCTGCGCCACGGGGACCGACTGCTGCTGCAGTACGGAGCGGCGATCAGGGCGGGGGACGTCGTCGTCCTGCGTCACCCCTTCCAGCAGGACCTGCTGGTCGTCAAGCGCGCCGTGGAGCGGCGCGAGGGCGGCTGGTGGGTGCTCGGGGACAATCCGTACGCGGGCGGGGACAGCACGGACTACGGGGTGGTGCCCGAGGAGCTGATCCTGGGCCGGGCGTGGCTGCGCTACCGGCCGCTCAAGGGCGGTCAGCGCTCGCCGCTGGCGATCGCCCGCTGGGCGTTCTTCGCGGCCAGGCCGCTGCTGCCCGACCGGTCGGCCTCCAGACGCTTGCGGGCCCGGTAGGCGGCCACGTTGGCACGGGTCGCGCAGCGGTCCGAGCAGTAGCGCCGGGAGCGGTTGGTGGACGTGTCGAGGTAGGCGTTGCGGCACGGCGCCGCCTGGCACAGGCCGAGCCGGTCGACGCCGTACTCGGTCAGGTGGAAGGCGAGACCCATCGCCGCGATCGCCGCGTAGCCGGCGGTGGCGTTGGACGGGTGGTCGGCCAGGTGCATGTGCCACAGCGGGCGGCCGTCCACGTCCCGGTGGTCGTGGCCGGAGATCTGCGGGCTCACCGGGAACTCCAGCAGCAGGGAGTTCAGCAGGTCGACGGCGAGGGTCTCGTCGCCCTGGTCGGCCGCCTCGAAGACGCCCCGCAGCCGGCCCCGCACCGAGCGGAAGCGGGTGACGTCGGCGTCGGTGGCGCGGCGGGCCGCCGACGCGTTGCCGCCGAACAGGTCGCGGACGGCCTCGACCGAGGTCAGGGAGTCCTTGCCGCGGACCGGTTCCTCGCTGTTGACGAGCCGTACGGCGTAATCCGAGTAATAGGCCAGTTCCACTTGTAGTCCTTACGAGGGCGCTCTATGGTCGTGTCTGCGGTCGGGTAACAGCCGGTCGTGCTTCCAGGGTATTACGCGGACGGGAGGAGACGGGGCTTCCATGACGACCGGTACCGGTACGGACTGGGCCGCCTGGCAGGAGAGCTGGGACCGGCAGCAGGAGTGGTACATGCCGGACCGCGAGGAGCGGTTCCGGATCATGCTCGACATGGTCGAGGCGCTCGTGGGCACCGCCCCGCGCGTGCTCGACCTGGCCTGCGGGACCGGCAGCATCACCGCCCGGCTGCTCGCCCGCTTCCCCGCGGCCACCAGCACCGGGGTGGACCTCGACCCCGCGCTGCTCGCCATCGCGCGCGGCACCTTCGAGGGCGACGACCGGGTCTCCTTCGTCACCGCCGATCTCAAGGACCCCGACTGGCCGGCGCTGCTGCCGTACGACTCCTACGACGCGGTCCTGACCGCCACGGCCCTGCACTGGCTGCACAGCGAACCCCTCGCGGCCCTCTACGGTCGGGTCGCGGGGCTGGTCCGCGACGGCGGTGTCTTCATGAACGCGGACCACATGATCGACGAGAGCACGCCGCGGATCAACGCGGCGGAGCGGGCCCTGCGACATGCCGCATGGATCAGGCCCAACGGGACGGCGCCCGGGACTGGGCCGAGTGGTGGCAGCTCGCGCAGGCGGACCCCGTCCTCGCCGAGCCCACCGCCCGCCGCTTCGAGATCTACGGCGAGCACGCCGACGGGGACATGCCCTCGGCGCGCTGGCACGCCCGGGTGCTCCGCGAGAAAGGATTCGCCGAGGCACGGCCGGTGTGGTGCTCGCCCTCCGACACGCTGCTCCTCGCGGTGAAGTAGGCCGGCACACGCGAAGGGGCGGTACGAGGATCTCGTACCGCCCCTTCGCGTGTGCCGTGCGTGCTCAGAGCACCTTGGACAGGAAGGACTGCGTCCGCTCGTGCTGCGGGTCCGTGAGAACGTCCCGCGGATGGCCGGATTCGACCACGACACCGCCGTCCATGAAGACCAGGCTGTCGCCCACCTCGCGGGCGAAGCCCATCTCGTGGGTGACGACGACCATCGTCATGCCCGACTCGGCGAGGTCGCGCATGACGTCGAGGACGTCTCCGACCAGCTCCGGGTCGAGGGCCGAGGTCGGCTCGTCGAACAGCATCAGCTTCGGGTCCATCGCGAGGGCCCGGGCGATGGCCACGCGCTGCTGCTGGCCGCCGGAGAGCTGGGAGGGGTAGTTCCCGGCCTTGTCGGCCAGACCCACCCGCTCCAGCAGCTGCATGGCGCGCTCCCTGGCCTGGCTCCTGCTGACGCCCTTGACCTGGACCGGCGCCTCGATGACGTTCTCGGCGGCGGTCATGTGCGGGAACAGGTTGAAGCGCTGGAAGACCATGCCGATGTCCCGGCGCTTGAGCGCGACCTCGCTGTCCTTGAGCTCGTACAGCTTGTCGCCCTTCTGGCGGTAGCCGACCAGCTCGCCGTCGACGTACAGCCGGCCGGCGTTGACCTTCTCCAGGTGGTTGATGCACCTGAGGAAGGTGGACTTCCCGGAGCCGGAGGGACCGATGAGGCAGAACACCTCACCCGCCCTGACCTCCAGGTCGATGCCCTTGAGGACCTCGACGGGCCCGAAGGACTTGTGCACACCCTCGGCCTTGACCATCGGGACGCTGGAGTGCCGCGCCACGGAGTCCGTGATCGTCTTGTCGGTCATGCCGTGACCTTCCTGCTCGAGAAGGTCGTCAGATGCGCCCTGACCTTCTGCCACGGGGTGGGCGGCAGGCTGCGGCTGGAGCCACGGGCGTAGTACCGCTCGATGTAGTACTGGCCGACGCTCAGGACCGACGTCATGATCAGGTACCAGGCCGCGGCCAGGAAGTACATCTCCACCGGGGCGCCGGAGTTCTGCCCGATGTCCTGGGCGTAACGGAACAGCTCCGGATACTGGACGGCCGCCACGAGCGAGGTCGTCTTCAGCATGTTGATCACTTCGTTGCCGGTCGGCGGCACGATGACCCGCATGGCCTGCGGGATGACGATCCGGCGCAGGGTCTTGCCGTGGCTCATGCCCAGCGCGTGGGCCGCCTCGGTCTGGCCCTCGTCCACCGCGAGCAGACCGGCCCGGCAGATCTCGGCCATGTACGCGGCCTCGTTCAGGCCCAGGCCGAGCAGCGCCGTCAGCAGCGGCGTCATGAAGTCCGACCAGTAGTCCTTGTAGATCGGACCCAGGTTGATGTACTCGAAGACCAGGCCCAGGTTGAACCACAGGAACAGCTGGACCAGGACCGGGGTGCCCCGGAAGAACCAGATGTAGAACCACGCGATCGACGAGGTCACCGGGTTCTTCGACAGGCGCATCACGGCGAGGCCGACACCGCCGAGGATGCCGATCACCATCGACAGGACCGTCAGCAGGAGGGTCTTGCCGACACCGGTCAGGATCCGGTCGTCGAAGAAGTAGTCCGGGACCGCGTGCCAGTTGATCTTGCCCTGGCCGAACGCGTAGACGATCGCGACGAGGATCGCGATCGCGATGACGGCGGTGACGTACCGCCCGTAGTGGCGGACCGGGATGGCCTTGATGGCCTCCGGGCCGGCCGGCGGGGCGTCCGCCGGCTCCGCCGTCTTCTGCATGTCAGTCACGCGTGTTGCCTTCCAGTGGCCGCTCGGGATCCGCGGGTCACTTGCCGCCGTTGACGGCGGACTCCTTGACGGCGCCGTCCTGGGCGCCCCACTTCTCGAGGATCTTCTGGTACTCGCCGCTCTTGATGATGGCGTTCATGGCGGCCTGGAGCGCGTCCCGCAGCTGCGTGTCGCTCTTGGCCACGGCGATGCCGTACGGCGCCGCCTCGACCTGGTCGCCGACGACCTGGAAGTCCTTGCCGCCGCCGGAGGTCTTGACCGCGTACGCGGCGACCGGGAAGTCGGAGGAGGCCGCGTCCACGCCGCCCGAGCGCAGGCGGGTCTGGGACTGCTGGTCGTCGTCGAACGGCTCGATGGTGAGCTTCTTGCCCGCGGGACACTTCTTGGCCTCCTGCTTGGCCAGGTCCTCGGAGACGGTGCCGCGCTCGACGGCGAGCTTCTTGCCGCACAGGTCCGACCAGGACGTGATGCCCTTGGTGTCGTCCTTGCGGGTGTAGATGGAGACGCCGGCGGTCAGGTAGTCGACGAAGTCGACGCCCTCGCCGACCTTCTTGCCGGTGTCCGGGTCGACGCCCTCCTGGCGGTTCTTGTTGTCCGTCATCGCCGACATCGCGATGTCGTAGCGGCCGGAGCGCAGGCCGGTGAGCAGGGCGTCGAAGGTGCCGTTCTCGAACGTGAGCTTCACGCCGAGCTGCTTGCCCATGGCCGCGGCCAGGTCGGGGTCGAGACCGACGACCTTGCCGGAGGAGTCCTTGAACTCCACCGGGGCGTACGCGATGTCCGAGCCGACCTTGATCTCGCCCTTGTCGCGGAGCTCCTTGGGGAGCTTGTCCGCCAGCGGGGCGGTGCTGGTGGACGCACTGCCGGAGCCGTTGTTCTTGTCCTTGGTCTGGTCACCGCAGCCGGTGAGCAGCAGGGCTCCGGCGACCGCGATCGCACCGACCGCGGCCAGACGGGAGTGCGCGGCGGTCGTACGACGGGTGGAGCTTGCGGTCATCGTGGTTCCTCCGGCGGATGGAGAGGTGCCGATGGGTCGACGGAAACACACACCATCGGGTGTCGCGACCTCGTGGGTTTACGGCATCTTGCCATTCGGACTACGCCATTCAGGGGCGTCGCTATGTCAAAATCGGATAACGGGTGACCCCCGAACCCGATCAGGTCCCGTCACGACGGGCCATCACACCCGCAGATCTGCGGGAATCCCTCAGCGAAGCCGGAAAATCTTCGGATCATCTCACGATGTGGTCCACCGGTGTGGTGTTGTCGACGCCCTCGGAGTTACCGACCGGTCATACCAAAGGCGTGCTCGTGTCAGCCGCGTGTCACCAGGGTGTGGCGTTCTGGTCCGTGATGTGACCTTGCACCTAATGGACTCGTCGTGACCGCCGTCCGTCCGGTAAGAAGGTTCTTTACACCCCTCATCCGGGGCTCAGGGCGCGTGTGCGGCGCGCCCGTCGCGTCGGTCCGTACGTATCAGCAATCGGACCCGGCGCGGTGCCCGCCCACCCCTCACCAGGAGTGGTCGACCCTCAAACCATGCATACCTAAGGGGTACAACAAAGTGGCAGCGGAGATCGTCAATCCTCGCAGCGACAGCGGCACGGATCAGGACGGGGCCGAGCCCCTCGATTCCTTCGATCCGGCGTTCGCGCTGCACCGCGGCGGCAAGATGGCTGTGCAGGCCACCGTGCCGATCCGCGACAAGGACGACCTTTCCCTCGCGTACACGCCCGGCGTCGCTCGCGTGTGCACCGCGATCGCGGAACAGCCGGAGCTTGTCAACGACTACACGTGGAAGTCCTCCGTGGTCGCCGTCGTGACCGACGGTACGGCCGTGCTCGGACTCGGGGACATCGGTCCCCAGGCCTCCCTCCCCGTGATGGAGGGCAAGGCGATCCTCTTCAAGCAGTTCGGCGGCGTCGACGCGGTGCCGATCGCGCTCGACTGCACGGACGTCGACGACATCGTCGAGACCGTGGTCCGGCTCGCTCCCTCGTTCGGCGGAGTGAACCTGGAGGACATCTCGGCGCCCCGGTGCTTCGAGATCGAGCGCCGGCTGCAGGAGCGCCTGGACATCCCGGTCTTCCACGACGACCAGCACGGCACGGCGGTCGTGACGCTGGCGGCGCTGCGCAACGCGGCGCGGCTCAGCGGGCGGGAGATCGGCCAGCTGCGGGCCGTCATCTCGGGCGCCGGCGCGGCCGGTGTGGCCATCGCCAAGATGCTGGTCGAGGCCGGCATCGGGGACGTGGCCGTGGCGGACCGCAAGGGCGTCGTCTCGGCCGACCGCCAGGACCTGACGCCGGTCAAGCGCGAGCTGGCCGGCTTCACGAACAAGGCGGGGGTCACCGGTTCGCTGGAGGACGCGCTCGCGGGCGCCGACGTCTTCATCGGCGTCTCCGGCGGTACGGTCGCCGAGTCCGCGGTCGCCTCCATGGCGAAGGGGGCCTTCGTGTTCGCGATGGCCAACCCGAACCCGGAGGTGCACCCGGAGGTGGCGCACCGCTACGCGGCGGTCGTCGCGACCGGGCGCTCGGACTTCCCGAACCAGATCAACAACGTCCTCGCCTTCCCCGGCATCTTCGCCGGTGCGCTGCAGGTGCGTGCCACCCGCATCACCGAGGGCATGAAGATCGCCGCAGCGGAGGCGCTGGCCTCCGTCGTGGGCGACGACCTCGCGGCCGACTACGTCATCCCGTCGCCGTTCGACGAGCGGGTCGCTCCCGCGGTGACCGCGGCCGTGGCGGCGGCCGCCCGCGCCGAGGGCGTCGCGCGTCGCTGACGTCACGTGAAACGGCCCCGTCCCCGCGGACGGGGCCGTTTGCGTTCCCCGTCCCGTTCCGTCGTCGCATCCGTCGGGTCCGCTGCGCCGCACGGGTGCCGTCACGCAAGAGGGCATGTGTCACAGCCTCCCGCGGTTTCGTCCGGTGCGCGTCGCACCTATCGTCGAGCCCATGTTCGCTGCCTACGCCGCCCGAATCGACCGTGACCAGCCGCTGACCGGACTTGAGTTGGGGGAGCGCCCGGCTCCCGAGGCCAGGCCCGGCTGGAGTACCGTCACCGTGCGGGCCGCCTCCCTCAACCACCACGACCTGTGGTCCCTGCGCGGCGTGGGCCTCGCAGAGGACAAGCTGCCGATGATCCTCGGCTGCGACGCCGCCGGCGTCGACGAGGACGGCAACGAGGTCGTCCTGCACTCCGTCATCGGCCAGAGCGGCCACGGCGTCGGCCCGGACGAGCCGCGCTCCATCCTCACCGAGCGTTACCAGGGCACCTTCGCCGAGCAGGTCGCCGTGCCGACCTGGAACATCCTGCCCAAGCCGAAGGAGCTGTCCTTCGCTGAGGCCGCCTGTCTGCCGACGGCCTGGCTGACGGCGTACCGGATGCTCTTCACCAACGCCGGGGTACGGCCCGGTGACTCGGTCCTCGTCCAGGGCGCGGGCGGCGGTGTCGCCACGGCCGCGATCGTGCTCGGCAAGGCGGCCGGCCTCAGGGTCTTCGCCACCAGCCGGGACGAGGCCAAGCGCAAGCGGGCCCTGGAGCTGGGCGCGGTCGAGGCGGTGGAGCCGGGGGCCCGGCTGCCGCAGCGGGTGGACGCCGTCATCGAGACCGTCGGCGCCGCCACCTGGTCCCACTCGGTGAAGTCGCTGCGGCCCGGCGGTACGGTCGTCATCTCGGGCGCCACCAGCGGCGACCGGCCCTCGCACGCCGAGCTGACCCGCATCTTCTTCCTGGAGCTGAAGGTCGTCGGCTCCACCATGGGGACCAAGGACGAGCTGGAGGACCTGCTGTCCTTCTGCGCCGCCACGGGTGTGCGGCCCGTCATCGACGAGGAGCTGCCGCTCGACCGGGCCCGTGAGGGCTTCGAACGGCTGGCCTCGGGCGAGCAGTTCGGCAAGATCGTGCTGACGAACGGCTGACCGGCCGAGGGCCCAGGGGCCAGGGTTCGGCGCTGAGCCGGGACGGACCCCCGGGTCCGTCCCAGCTGCGCGCGGCAGGTCAGACCTTCGGGCGGCGCAGTATCGACCCGATGTGGGCGGCCGCCGCCGAGAGATGGCGGCGGGCGTCGCGGACCTGGTCCTCGCCGACGCCGTGGTCGCGGGCGGCGTCACGGATGTCGTCGCGGAAGCGGTCGAGCAGACGGTCGAGGTCGCGGGCCGGGTCGCCGGTGGACTCCTCGTGGGCCCAGGCCGGCTCGTACTCGGCGGGGAAGTCCTCCGGGGCGAACAGGTGGTCGGGCCCCGTCGCGGGGGCGGACCTGCGGTCACCGGCGCCCGGCTCCCCGGGGGCGCGGCCGAAGCCCTTGCCGAACTCCTTGCCGTAGTCCTTGCCGAACTCACCGAACTCCTTGGCGAGTTCGGTCAGGCCCTCGCGCACGCCGGTCGGCCAGTCGCCGCGGGTGAAGTGGTCCTGCACGCGCTCCTGGACCCGGCGGGCGATGCGCTGCACCTCCTCCTGGGCCTGCGCCCGTGCCCGCGCCTGGGCCTCCTGGGCCTGGTGGCGGGCCCGCTGGGCCTCCTCGCGGGCCCGGCGGCTCTCGTCCTTGGCGCGGCGGGCCTGCTCCTTCCACTCCTGCTTGGCCCGGCGCATCTCCTCCTTGGCGGCCCGCCAGGCCTCCTTGTCGCCGAGGTCGCCGAACTCCCCGGAGGGGCCCGTCCGGCCGCCGTTCGCGGTGGGACCCCGGCGTGCCTCGGACGCGGCCGCCCGGACCTCGCGCCGCAGATCACCGGCCGCGCCGCGCACGTCGGCCCTTATCTCCGCGGCCAGTTCGGCGACCGACTCGCGGATCTCCAGTTCCAGATCGGCCAGCTCGCCGCTGCGGTCGGCCAGCTCGGCGCGGCCGGCGTCGGTGATCGCGTACACCTTGCGGCCGCCCTCGGTGGTGTGCGTGACCAGGCCCTCGGCCTCCAGCTTGGCCAGCCGGGGATAGACCGTGCCCGCCGAGGGGGCGTACAGGCCCTGGAAGCGCTCCTCCAGCAGCCGGATCACCTCGTAGCCGTGGCGCGGGGCCTCGTCGAGCAGCTTGAGCAGGTAGAGACGGAGGCGGCCGTGGGCGAAGACGGGGGGCATGTCAGAGCACCTTCTTGTCGGTCGTGCCGTCGGCCGGGTCACGGGTGGCGCCGGCGCCCGGGCCGGTGACGGAATTGTCCCCCGGTGTGGCCGCGGGTCCGGTCGCCGGGTCGGGCGCCGGGGCGGACGCGGTGCCGGCGGTGGGCCCGGCCTCCCAGGCGGCGGCCGGCTCGTCCTCACCCGGTGGCCGGCGCAGCAGGGCGATCGAGCCGGAGACGGTGGTGGCCCTCAGCTTGCCGGTGCCCGCGCCGAGGCGGCCGGTGATCTTGTGGGCGCCCCACTGGCCGTGCACCCGCAGGTCGTCGAAGGCGTTGGAGATGGTGCCGCTCGCCGTGTTGGCCTCCACCTCCGCGTCGGCCGGGTGCGGCAGGCGGATGGCGATCTCGCCGGAGACGCTGGTCAGCCGGACGTCCGTGGGGCCGTCCGGGTCCAGGTCGATGATCATGGAGCCGCTGACGGAGTCGGCGCGGACGGCGGAGCCCGAGCCCTCGACCACGGTCAGGTCGCCCGAGACCGAGTTGAACCGCAGGTCGCCGGTGACGGCCTGGGCCTCCAGGTTCCCCGAGACGGTGTCGGCGCGGACCGGCCCGGACAGGCCCACCAGGGTCGTGTCGCCGGTGACGCCCTTGACCACGGCCGGGCCGCTGATGCCGGAGACGACCGCGCCGGCGCCGACCACGCCCACCTCCACGCGCGTGCCGGCGGGGACCGCGAGCGAGACCACGGCGCTGCGCCGCCAGCCCTTGCGGTCGAGCCACTTGAGGAAGCCCTTCCAGGGCAGGTCGTCGTAGGCCACCGTCAGGGTGCCGCCCCGCTGGGTGACCACCAGGGGTGGCCCCTCGAGGTCCGTGACCTCCATACGGGCGGAACCTTCGTCGGTGCCCACGACGTTCACCGTTCCGTTGACGATGCGCACGTGCAGGTCGCTCACGGGGGTGTCGAACGTGAGCTTCCGGGGCTCGGCGACGGACCACTCGGACATGGGGAGCCTCCTCGGCCGGACACGGTCGCGAACCTCGCGACACGCCATATCGCGTCTTCCGTGAAACACGATATATCGTGGTCACGGAAAGTCAAGGCACCTGTGCGTGCGACGGGCGGCCGACGGCACCGCGCCCGCCGTTGCATACGCTGGTGCTGGACCATCCACCGCACGGCCCGTCCCACGACCGGACGCGCGGGCGGCACGCAGGCGGACACGCAGGAGAGGCAGCCATGTACTTCACCGACCGCGGGATCGAGGAGCTGGAGAAGCGGCGCGGCGAGGAAGAGGTCACCTTCGAGTGGCTTGCCGAGCAGCTGCGCACGTTCGTGGACCTCAACCCCGACTTCGAGGTGCCCGTCGAGCGGCTCGCGACCTGGCTCGCCCGGCTCGACGACGAGGACGACGAGTAGTCCCGGCGTCCCGGGCGGCCCCGCCCGCAACAGCGATCATCAGCCGTATCGCCCGTCGGCCCTCCCTCTCCGCTTTCTGCGGCGTTAGCCTTCTCCTCCCATTCCAGCGAACGGGGGCGTCATGGGTGGAGGACTCGAACGCGTACGACTGGACGACGGAACCGTCGTCTGGGCGAGGATCGGCAGGGCGGGCGAAGAGGCCCTGGACGAGGGCGGGTACTGGGACACCGGCCTCGGTGACCGGGTCATCGGCATGGCGGGCGGCCTCGCCGGCACCGTCGGGGGCGTCGTGCGCTCCCTGCGCGCCGGTCTGGACACACCCACCCCGGTCGAGGTGTCCGTCAGCTTCGGGATCGAGCTGACGGCGCAGTCCGGCACGATCGTGAGCGCCATCGCCGAGGGTGGCGGGACGTCCTCCCTGACGGTGTCCCTGACCTGGACCGAACCGGCGACGGCCAGGGACGGCACGGACCCCGCGGCACCCGGGGGCGGCGTCGTACCGCCGAGGTCCCCGGCTCCCGGCGCCGCATGAGCGCCTTCGACGAGTTGGTGCGCCCCTCGCTCGCACGCATCGGCGCACCGGGTGACGGGTATGCAACGGACCGTGACGCCTACGGGGGGTCGGGGTTCTTCATCGCCCCGGGCTGGCTGTTGACCTGCGCCCATGTCGTGGGGAAGGGGGGAGCCGCGGTGTGCCGAGGGGAGAGCGCTCTGCGCGTGACCTGGCAGGAGCGCACCGCCGCCGGTGACTGGCGGGAGCGAACCGGCACCGGGACCGCCGTCCTGCTCGCGCCACGGCCCGGGCCCGGCGAACCGCCGCGCGACCCCTGGCCGTTCCCCGACCTCGCGCTCGTCCGGGTCACCGGCGCCGACGACGTGCGCTGCCTGTGGCTGAGCGACCGGGAGCCCGCCGCCCGCGCCCCCGTCGGGCTGTACGGCTGGTCCGTGCAGACCGGAGAGCTGGGCGTCAGGCACGGCACCGGAGAACTCACCGGCTCCGACGCGCGGGCGCTGCTGCTCGGCGGCAGCCTGCCGATCGGCGGACTGTCCGGAGGACCCGTGCTCGACCTGAGGTACGGCGCGGTCGTCGGTGTGATCAAGGGCCGCCGGCGGGAGGAGGGCGTCGCCGTCCCGGTCACCGCGCTGCACGAACTGCCCGACCCGCGCGAGGGCCGCGCCGGAACGGACGTCCTGCGCGAAGTGCTGCGCGCCCACGACCTGCACCACGTCCGCCTCCTCGACGACCCGTCGCCGTACGCCCACTGGACCGCCCTGCAGGCCGCGCTCCCCGCGCTCGCGCCCCCGGTCTCCGGCATCGGCGCCGAACTGCGCGCCCGGCTCTACGGCCACCTCGCCGAGCTGCCGCCGCCCGCCGGGGCGGGCGAGGTCGTCCACCTCGTGGAGGAGGTCAAGGAGCAGGTGCGCGGCGAGCGGCTGCGCTCCCTGGTGCTGCGCGACGTGCGGACCTGGCGCGAGGGCGCCGCGCTGCTGCACGGGCTGCGCACCCTGGAACCGGG
The DNA here is from genome assembly GCF_036815105.1 of Streptomyces sp. IBSBF 3136. Taxonomy (NCBI): domain Bacteria; kingdom Bacillati; phylum Actinomycetota; class Actinomycetes; order Kitasatosporales; family Streptomycetaceae; genus Streptomyces; species Streptomyces sp. IBSBF 3136. Next base: position 6,052 of record NZ_JAJSZC010000162.1, on the reverse strand, counting down.
CGGCGGCGGCACGCTGGTGGACCTCGACGCGGTCCTGCTCTACGCGGCCAAGGCGGTCCGCAGAGCCGTGCGCGACCACCCCCGGCACTTGGACCCCGCGCGGCTGGGCGCGTTCGCCCACTGGCTCGCCGGGCAGGCCGACGTCCACCGGCACTGGGCGGTCGGCGAGGCCATCCGGGCGCTGCTGGAGGGCGTCGACGCCCCCGGGGACGCCGGCTCCCGGGCCGCCGGCGCCCCGGCCGTATCGACGGTCGTGACACCGGCCGCGCCCCCGGCCGCCGCACCGCCCGGTACCCGCACCGATGTCCTCGTCAAGGTCGGGTCGCCCATGTACGACGGGCGCTATCCGTGGAGCGTGCAGCTGATCTACGACGGCCTCGACGTCACCCCGGTCGACGCCGACGACCGCGGGGTGCGGGCCGAGGACCTGGCCGGGGCGCTGCGCGAACCGCTCGCCCGGGCGCTCGGCCAGGGCGACCACGACGAGCACCTGGCCGCGATCGAGGTGTTCCTGCCCCGCGCCCTGTTCGACCTGCCGGTGGACGAGTGGCAACTGCTCCCCGACGCCCCCGCCCCTCCGGGTGGCGCCGGCGGCTCCGCCGAGCGGACAGCCGCCGACGGTGGTGGCGAAGCGGGCTTCGGTGGTGACCCGGGCTTCGACGGGGACGGCATCGGCGTCGAGGACGACGACTTCGTCGACGAGCGGTCCATGCCGCTCGGGATGCGCCGGACCGTCGTCATACGGGACGCGCGGCGCAACGCCCGGCCGCCCACCCCCGAGTGGCGCAAACGCTGGCGCGGCGCGGTCCACGGGCCGCTCGCGCACGAACCGCTGCACGGCCGCTCCCCGGCCGAGGGCCACTTGGCCCCGTCCCGCCCCGCGAGCCGCTACCCGTACTACCGCGCCCTGTCGGCGATGGACGACATCTGCGTTCCGGTCTACTGCGGGCCCGTCGGCAGCGGGGAGGGGCAGGCGGCGATGAGGGACGCCCTCACGGCGGGCCACTCGGTGGTGCTGTGGCGGCGCGACCGGCACGACCACGACGAGTGCCGGGACTTCCACCGGCAGGTCGCCCATGTGCTCGGGACGGCCCGCAGGGCCGAGGGACTGAACGAACAGGTGCGCGACCTGCGGATCAGCCTCTACGACCCGGACACCGCCCGGGAGCAGGGCCTGCGCGGCAAGCTCGCTGTCCTGGTCGACCCGCCCGACCGGCCACCGTACGCCGCCGAGACGATGCGCCCGCCCCCGCTCGCCGCGCCCGGCGGCTGACCCCGCCCGGCGGGGCGGCCGAACGCCTCGTCAACCCGCTTGCCCCGCAAGGCTGTTCGGAGGTCCGGAAGTGAACGCCGGGCGCTTCGAACCTCGGCAGACACGGTCGCCTGACGGTAGCCTCGTACGTCGGACGGCCGGGTCCGCTGCATGATCACCAGAGCCGGGAGGAGCCCAAGGTGAACGACTGGCGGATCTACCGCGGAGTGGGCCAGCCGCACGACGGCATGCTGCGGTTGCCGGCGCCGCCGCCCTGGCGCGACTTCGCCGCCGCACGGGACGGCTCCGAGGCCGGCTCCGAGGACCCCAGCAGCGCCCGCCGGCTCGGCGTCCGCCGCCGCATGGTGGAGAACTACGCGCCGCGGCCGGCCGAGGTGGACGCGGTCAACGCGGCGCTCTACCTGCGCCGCCCCCTGCTGGTGACCGGCAACCCGGGCACGGGCAAGTCGACGCTGGCGTACGCCATCGCCCACGAACTCGGCCTGGGCAGGGTGCTGCGCTGGCCCATCGTCAGCCGGACCGGCCTCCAGGACGGCCTGTACCGGTACGACGCCATAGGCAGGCTCCAGGACGTCCAGCTGGAGCGGGCCCGCGGCGGCGAGGGCGCGACGGCCGCCCCGGGCATCGGCTCCTACATTCGGCTCGGCCCGCTCGGCACCGCGCTGCTGCCCGCCGCGCAGCCCCGCGTGCTGCTCATCGACGAACTCGACAAGAGCGACCTCGACCTGCCCAACGACCTGCTCAACACCCTGGAGGAGGGCGAGTTCTCGATCCCCGAGCTGGAACGGCTCGCGGAGCGCGAACCCGTCGTCGAGGTGCTCACCCACGACGGCGACCGGGTCCCCGTGCACGGCGGACGGATCGCCTGCACCGCCTTCCCGGTGATCGTCATGACCTCCAACGGCGAACGCGACTTCCCCGCCCCGCTGCTCAGGCGCTGCATCCAGCTCGAACTCGACCCGCCCGGCGAGGAGCAGCTCACCGCCATGGTCGAGGCGCACCTCGGCGCGGACGGCGTCACCGCCGGCGCGGACCTCATCCGCAGGTTCCTGGAGCGCGAGCCCGGCGAGGTGCTCGCCGCCGACCAGCTCCTCAACGCCCTCTTCCTCACCCGGCACGACCCGCGGGCGCAGAGCCTCACCAGGGAACGGATCGCCGAGATGCTCATGCAGCCGCTCGACCGCACGAGGTGATGGCCGGATGCCCGGGATGCGCCTGGACGAGCTGATCGGCAAGCTGCGCCAGGGCGGGCTCGACCCCACCGCTGAGGACGTGGCGGACGCGGTCTGGCTGGCCCGGCGGCTCGGCGCCGCACCGCCGAGCGAGGCGCGCGGACAGCCCGGCGGGCCCCCCGACGGCGAACCGGCGGCGGACACGGACGACGCGGGCGACGCGGACGACACGAACGACGCGGGCGACGCCGACGGCGCGCGGGGCGCCGCGGGCCGGGGGACCGCACACGCCGGCGCCGGCGCGCCGTCCGCCTCCGACCCCTGCGGGCCGCCGGCGGACGCCCCCGCCGCCCCGGTCCCGCTGCTCACCGCCGGGCTCACCGCGCACCCGCCGGCCGACGCCGCCGCCCCGGCCGCCTTCCCGGTCCGCGCGCCGGCCGCCGCGGCCCTGCCCGGCCTGCTCGGCCTGGAGAAGGCGCTGCGCGCCCTCGGCCGCTACCGGGTCGCCTCCGTCCGCTCCGGGGACGAGCGCATCGACGAGGAGGCCACCGCCGACCGCGCCGCCGCCAGCGGCATCCTGCTCCCGGTCACCCGGCCGGGCCGCCGCCGGCGCTGCGACGTCCAGCTCCTGATGGACACCGGGCCGGCCATGGCGGTGTGGGGGCAGCTGGTCGAGGAACTGCGCCAGGCCTGCCAGCAGTCCGGCGCGTTCGCCTCCGTCCGCGTCCACCACCTGTACGCCGACGACTCCGGCGCCCCCCTGATCGGAACGACGGCGGGCCCCGGCCGGCACACCCGGCTGCGGCCGGCCGACGAGCTCCACGACCCCACCGGCCGCCGGATCACCTTCGTCATCAGCGACTGCGTGGGCCCGCTGTGGCAGAACGGCAGCGCCCAGCGCCTGCTGCACCACTGGCCCCGCACCGCCCCGCTGGCCGTCGTCCAGCCGCTGCCGCCCCGGCTGTGGGGCCGCACCGCGCTGCCCGCCGAGCCGGGCCTGCTGCTGCGCCCCGCCGAGGTCGGCGGCCGGCTCGGCTTCCGGCCCGACGACGAGCCCTGGCAGGACCCGGCCCCCGGCGCCCGGCCCGTGCCGGTGCTCCAGCCGATCCCGGAGGCGTTCGAGGCGTTCGCCCGGCTGCTGGGCGGGGCCGGCCCCACCAGCGAGCGCGCCTGGGCCGCCCTCACCGACCCGGCCGCGGCCCCGCCGGCGGCCTCCGCCGACCCCGCCGCAGCGGCCACGCGCAGCGACCACGACCTGCTGCGCGCCTTCCGCGCCGGGGCCTCGCCCGGCGCGCTGCGCCTGGCCGTCTACCTCGCCGCGGCGCCCCTCACGCTGCCCGTGATGCAACTGGTCCAGCGGGCCATGCTGCCCGACACCGGCCCGATGGAACTGGCCGAGGTGCTGCTCGGCGGGCTGCTCAGGCAGCTCCCCGGCACCGATGACCAGCCCTGCTTCGCCTACCCGGGGCGGGTGCAGGACCTGCTGCTGTCCTCCCTGGACCAGGACACCGCCGGACTCGTGCTCAAACACTGCTCCGCCTACGTGGAGCGGCACTTCGGCAAGGGCACCCGCAACTTCGCCGCCCTCGCCGCCGCCCGGCTCGCCGACCACGACCCGGCCGCCGGCGCCGGGCCACCGCCCGAGGGCACCGGATCGCCGGAGGACGGCGGCAGTGTCGAGGCCGAGCTGTTCGCCAGCATCCCGGCCCGGGTGCTGCGCTTCTACCTGCCCGACCTGGTCACGCCCGACCCGCTGACCGAGGCCGAGCGGCTGCTCGGCCAGTGGCACCGGCTGGCCGACCCGGAGGTGCTGCGCCGGGCCCGGGAACAGGCCCTGGCGGCGGTCGCACCCGGCGCCGGCACCGGTGCCCGTCCCCACCTGGTGCTCGGCCGGATCCTGCGCGCCGAGGCGGGCACGGCGGCCGCACGGACGACGGGCGGCCGCGTCGAACTGCTGCGCGAGGCCGCGACCGCGCTCGCCGCGGCCCACGCGGCTGCACCCGGAGACAGCCGGGAGCGGGCCGAGGCGGCCCTGGAACTGGCCGGCTGCCGCCGCGAGCTGTGGCAGCAGACGGGGGAGAGCGACCGTCTCGCACAGGCCCTTGACGTCCTGGACCCCGGCCTGGCGCCCTGGCCCGATCTCGCCGAGCGGGCGCGGGAGTGGCTGCGCGCCCGGCCCGCCGACGGCGACCTGGAAGCCGTGGCCGACGGCGACGCGCTCCTCGACGGGGACGCGCACCCCGTCGGCGACGCGCACCCCGACCGCGACGTGCTCCCCGAGGCCGGAGCCGGCCCGGCCGCGCCGCGGACCCGGGACGGCGTCACCGCCACGACCGCGCCCGCGCATGGGACCCGGGACGACACCACCGCCACCCCTGCGCCCACGCTCCGGACCTGGGACGGCGTCACCGCCACCACCGCGCCCGCGCCTGGGACCCGGGACGACGTCCCCTGGGCCGTCACCGCGCACCGGTCCCGGCTGCTGCTGCGCGGACGGGTCCTGCTCGATCTGCGGCATCCCGGTGCCGCGGCCGGCGAACTGCGCGAAGCCTGCGCGCTGCTGGACGCCGAGCCGACCGCCGACGCCGTACGCGCGCCCGCGCTGCTCGATCTGGCGCGGGCGCTGCGGGAGTCCGGCGCCGAGGACGGGGAGACCCGGCAGGCCCTGCTGCGGGCCCGGCGGTCCGCCGGGGACGACCCCGGTCTGCTGCTGCCCTGCCTGGCCGCGCTGGCCGCCTTCCACGACGCGGCGGGCGAGGCCCGGGAGGCCGACGCCGCGTACGAGCGGGCCGCCCTGCTCGCCCCCGCGGACGGCGCCCTGCGCTGCCGGCTGCTCACCTCCTGGGGCGAGTCGCTGCTGCGGCGGGCCTCCGCGCGGGACGGCGCGGGAACCGTGGACCGGGCCGAGTACGTACTGCGCGAGGCCCTGAAGTCGCTGCCCGCCCGGTCCACGCAGCGCGGCCGGCTCCAGGGCCTGGTCGGCAGCGCGCTGGCCCAGCGGTTCCGCCATCTGGGCTTCCTGCCCGACCTGTTCGAGAGCCGGCACCTGCTCGGTCAGGCGCTGCGCGCGGCGGCCGACGCCGCCGTACGGGCCGAGGTGTGGCTGCAACTGGGCCGGGTGCGGCTGGAGGGCTGGTACCACGCCGGAGCGCCGGTGCTGATGGATGCGCTCCAGGCGTACGAGAACGCCGAGCGGGAGGCGCAGGCGGCGCACGGGGCCGACCCGGGTTCGGTGACGGCGGCCCGGGCCCGGTACGGCAGCGGGACGGTGCTCGCGCTGATGGGCCGGCCCGGCGCGGCACGCGGCGCGTACCGGGCGGCGCGGGAGCAGTGGCAGCGGCTGGTGGCCGCGCTGCGGGAGGTGGACTGGGCCGACGTCGAACTGGCCCGTGCCGCGCCCGGGGAACCGCTCGCGGGCGCGGGCCGGCTCATGCCGGAGGAACAGTGGCGCGAAGCGGCTCCGCCGTGGTGGCCTTGGACTCAGGAGTGGAACAACTCGGCCGACCTTGACCGGAGTTGATCCCGGCCGGGTTTCTGCTTCCGGCCTGTCGGGAAGAACTGGGCAGCCGTCATGCCCGTGCGGGGCGGGCGTGGGGCAGGGAGGAGC
>NZ_JAJSZC010000161.1:0-38808 GCF_036815105.1 Streptomyces sp. IBSBF 3136 | reverse complement strand
GGAATGAACGTGGCCACCGCCACCACCCTCGGCCCCCTGTACGTCTACGGCATCACCCCCGCCGAGAGCCGGCCCCCGCGCACCCGCGGAGTGGGCGACGCCCCCGTGCGGCTGCTGGCCGAATCGGGGCTGTGCGCGGCGGTCTCACCGGCGCCCGAGCAGATCCGTGCGCGCCGCCGGGACCTGCTGGCCCATCAGAACGTGCTCGGCGACCTCCTCGCCCAAGGCGCTGTCCTGCCCATGAGGTTCGCCGTCCTCAGCCCCGACGAGAACACCCTGCTCTCGCAACTGCGCGCCGACGGACCCCGGCTGGCGGCACAACTGGAGTCGGTCCGCGGCTGTGTGGAGATGAACGTCAAGGGCACACTGGTGCCCGACTGCCTCACCGATGTCGTACGCCGGGACGAAAAACTGCGCGTCCTGGCCCAGCGCACGCGGCGCAGACCGGACTACGAGGCCAACGTGCGTCTGGGCGAAGCCGTCGCCAAGGCCGTCCGGCGCGAGGCGCGGCGCGCCGCGCACGAGGTCCTCGCCGGCCTGACGCCGCTGGCGGTGCGCGTGGCCGAAGGACCCGTCGACGACGAACGGGTGCTGAGCGCCTCGTTCCTGCTGCGCGCCGGCGACGAGGAACCCTTCCGGCAGACGCTCGCCGCGCACGCCCGCGGCCTCGGGGACCGGCTGGCGCTCAGCGTGACCGGGCCCCTGCCGTGCTACAGCTTCGTCGACACGCGTCCCGCCACGGCCGGGCGGTGACGCGATGGGACTGGTGACCGGGCTTTTGCTGCTGCCCCTCGCGCCGGTGCGCGGCACCCTGTGGGTGGCCGACCACCTGCTGCAGGAGGCCCGGCGTCAGGCGTGCCACCCGCGTGTGGTGCAGGCGCGGCTGTCCGCACTGAACCGGGCCCTGGACGAGGGCACCATCGACGAGGCGACGTTCGAGAAGGAGGAGGAGCGGCTGCTCGACCTCCTCGACAGCCCCGTCCGGCGCCTGGACGACGCCCCGGCGGCGAAAACCGTGTCGCGGCCCGGAAGGAGGCGGACATGAACGAGTACCGGACCGCCATGGCAGCGGCCGTGGTGAGCGGCTACGTCCTGGGCCGCAGGAAGAAGGCCGGGCTGGCCCTCGCGCTCGGCACCTACCTCGTCGGACGGCACCTCGGCGTCGCCCCCGGCCGGCTGCTGCCCCAGGCCCTCGGCACGTTGCGCTCCCCGCAGATGCAGGACCTCGCCGACCAGCTGCGCGACGAGCTGCTGACCGCCTCGCACGCGGTCGTCTCGGCCGCGGACCGACGGCTCGCGGACCTCGCCGACACCCTGCGCGACCATGCCGACGCGCTCACCGGCATGGACGCGCCGGGCCGCCGTCCACCCCGCCGGCAGGACGAGCGGTACGAGGACGACTACGAGTACGGCGAGGACGACGGCTACGGCGACGCCCCCGACGCCCAAGACGCCCAAGACGCCTACGACGAGAACACATACGGCCAGGACCCGTACGAGCAGGACCCGTACGACCAGGACGGCTACCGGGAGGACGTGCAGGAAGGTGACGAAGACGCATACGACGAGCGGGACGACGTGTACGACGACGAGCGGGACGACGTGTACGACGAGGAACGGGACGACGCAGCCAGCCGCGAGTCCGCGCCCCGGCGCCGCTGATCTTTTCGGGAGCATCTCGTGACCGACGTCGCCACCTGGAACGCGGACCTGGACCCCCAGACCTGCCCACCGCTCGCCGGCAGCCTCGCGGATCTGCTCGAACGCGTCCTGGACAAAGGCATCGTGATCGCGGGCGACATCAAGATCGACCTGCTCGACATCGAACTCCTCACCATCCGGCTGCGCCTGTTCATCGCCTCGGTCGACACCGCCAAGAAGGCGGGCATCGACTGGTGGGAGACCGACCCGGCGCTGTCCTCGCGCGCCGCCCGTTCGGAGCTGGCCGAGGAGAACACCCGCCTGCGCGCCGAGCTGGCCGCGCTCAGGGGCCCCCACCCCGAGGCGTACGACGAAGCGGAGGAGGCCCGGTGAACGTGCCCCCACCTCACCGTCCACTCAGCGGACCGCTCCCGCCCGGGCAGACCCTCACCTACGTCTTCGCCGTGACCGGCACCCCTCTCCCCGCGGACCTGCCGGCCGCGACGGCGGGCCACGAAGAGGGCGGCCCCTTGCGCGTGCTGCGGGCCGGACCCCTGTGGCTGCTCGCCCAGGACGTACCCGAGTCGGCCTTCGCCGAGACGGCGCTGGCCGACCGGCTCAACCGGCCCGAGGAACTGGAACGCTGCGCCCGCGCCCATCACCGCGGTGTCCAGGCGGCCGCCCGCCAGGGCCCCGTCGTACCGCTGCCCATGGCCACCCTGTACCGCGGCGATGCCAACGCCGTGCAGGCCGTCACCGCCCGCGCACCGGTGCTGGGCGCCCTGCTCGACCGGCTCCGTGACCGCACGGAATGGGCCGTGAAGGTGCACCTCGCCCCACCCGCCCCGGCACCGGACAGACCGTCCTCAGCGGGCCGGGACGCCTCTCCGGCCGGCGGGCGGGCGTATCTGAGCAGGGCCAGCGCACGGCGCCACACCCGGCAACAGGCCCACGAGGAGGCATGGGCCGAGGCGATGGAGGTCGACACCGAGTTGCGGCGCCACGCGGTCGCCGCCACCCGGCACCAGCCGCAGAGCGAGCAACTGACCGGCAGACCGACGCCCCAACTGCTGAACGCGGCCTACCTGGTCGACGACACCGCACGAGAGGACTTCGCCCGCGTCCTGGCCCACGCCACCACCGCCGGCCGCCACCCGCACGTGGAGATCACCGCATCGGGGCCCTGGATCCCGTACTCCTTCGCACGGCCGGACCAGGACCGGGCCGACGCGACACAGCAGGTGCCCGCGTGAACGCGCCTACCGCCCCGCGGCCCGACCGCACCCCCGTGCCCTGGGACCAACCGGAACCGTGCGCGCCGATCGGAGTGCCCCTCGTCGACCTGCTGGACCGGGTCCTGGCCACCGGAGTCGTGATCAGCGGCGACCTGGTCCTGGCCGTCGCCGACGTACCGCTCGTCCGCATCTCCCTGCACGCCCTGCTCGCATCGGTCAGCGACCGGGTTCCCGCGCCGTGGCCGGACAGCGGGCCCCTGTGAGCGCCCCCCGCCCCCACGCCCTGGACCTCGATCCGGAACGGGTCGCGGGCGACCTCGCCGCACTGGTCCTGACGGTCGTGGAACTCCTGCGCCAGCTGATGGAGCGCCAGGCGGTACGCCGCTTCGACGAAGGCACACTGACCGTCGAACAGGAGGACCGTCTCGGCACCGCGCTCATGCTGCTCGACCAGCGGATGGACGAACTCTGCGCCCAGCACGGACTGCGCCGCAGCGACCTCAACCTCGACCTGGGCCCCCTGGGCCACCTCCTGGCAGACCCCCTGACCTGAGGCTTGTACGCGATTCGTACGCGATATGTACGCGCGATGAGGAGGGGATAGGCGTCGACGCTGAGACGGACGACCGGTGCCACACTGGATTGCGTGGCGGAGACAGGTCGACAGCTCACTCAGCGGCTTGAGCGGGTCATCATGAGCCTGCTGGAGCGCCGTGCCGACACTGCTTCGATCTGTCCGTCCGACGCCGCACGCGAGGCCTATGAGGGGGACGACGAAGGCTGGCGCGCCCTGATGGAACCCGCCCGTCGCGCGGCCTGGCGTCTGGTGGCGGCCGGCAAGGTCGAGGTGACCCAGGGCGGCCAGCCCGTCGCGGAGACCGAGGCACGCGGCCCGATCCGTATCCGTCGCGCACGCCGGTAGCCCGATGGGGGTCCAGGAGGCCGACGGTCCCTGTCAGGCGTGCTCAGGCTCCGATGGGGCGGCCCACTCGACGAACTGGACGATCACTCCGTTGGGATCGGCGACCTGGAAGAGGCGTTCGCCCCAGGGCTCCTCACGCAGCGGCATGGTGATGTCCACGCCCTCGGCCCGCAGCCGTTTCTCCTCGTGCTCTATGCCGGTGGTGGTGAAGGCGAGGATCAGGCCGCCGGCGCGCCGGTCGCGCTGGTCGGCCGGCAGCACCTCGGTGCCGCGGGCGAGCAGGACGACGTCCACCGCCGCGTCGTCGCGTGACAGGGAGGCGAACCCCTCGGCGGCGGCCTGCTCCACGTAGCCGAGGTGAGTGGTGAAGAACCGCTTCGAGGCGGCGACGTCGTCGACGGTGAGCGAGACGGTGGACGCGGTGATCTGCAAGGTGCTTCTCCACATCTGTTTTTGTTCAGGGCAAACTTACTACTGACGTAAATTTATGTCGCTTCACCTTGGGTGTGTCAACATAAAAATGCCACGAGGGTAAGATTGCCTCCATGGCGACTGACACCCCCTCGTCCGCGCCCCCAGGGCTGCGAGAAGTGAAGAAGCAAGAGACCCGACAGCTCATCTCCGACGTCGCCACCGACCTGTTCCTCAGCCAGGGATTCGAGCAGACCACCATCGCCGAAATCGCCGCCGCCGCGCGGGTGGCGAAGAAGACGGTGACCAACTACTTCCCGCGCAAGGAGGACCTGGCCCTGGACCACCAGGACACCTTCGTCGCCTCCCTGGCCGGTACGGTGAGCGGCCGTCAGGCAGGTGATTCGGCCCTGACCGCCCTGCGCCGTGCCTTCGCCGACGCGGCCGCCGCAGCCGACCCGGTCGCCGGATTCTCCGGCCCCGGCTTCGCCCGCATGATCGCCGACAGCCCCACCCTCTCGGCCCGCCTACGGGACCTGCACGACCTGCGAGAGGCCGCCTTGGCCGCCGCCTTGGCGGACACCACCGGCGCACCCCGCGGCGACATCACCCCCCGCACCGCCGCCGCCCTGCTCGGCGCCGTGCACCGCACCCTGTTCCAGCGCATCCAGGAACTCACCCTCGCCGGCCAGGACACCGCCCGAATCTCCGCCACCGTCATCGCGGAGGCGGACCGCGCCTTCGGCCTGCTGGAGTCCTCGCTCGCCGACTACGCCTCGGTCGGTGTCGGCGAACAGGAGCGGCCATCACGGCAGCCGTCCGGCCATGTCCGTCCCGCATAGGGCACTGGGCAGTCCGGCTACGCCAGAACAGAAGAGACCGTAACCAGCCGGCGTGCGGCCGATCGGAGTCTTCCTGATCGGTCGGCGAGTGGCCCCGGCTCGTGGCGGGCGAAGGCCAACAGGAGTGCGGCTCCACCGGGAACGCGGCGAGCGTGGCCGGCCACGCCTCGTCCTTCGCCTCGCGCGCTCCGCTCACGGCAGGGACGCGGTAGGTGAAGGGCACGCGCAGGTCGCCGTGGAGCCGGTGGTAGAGGGTTGCGGCTTCGACGCCGCGCCGCCAGTGCGCGTGTCCGGGGTGCAGGACGCGCAGGCTGACGAACGCGGCCGGCTGCGCGGGATCACGTGGGGTGGAGAACTTCAGCAGCGGCCGGGCCGGCGCCGACACCCGGCCGCTTCCTCGCCCGTGGTCCCGGAGCGGGTCTGTACGCCTCTGACACGGCTTCGCGCCTGCGGCTGGGCGAGTTGCTCCACGACCCGGGCGTCATGGGCGCGAAGGGCTTCCAGCAGCCTGGCCAACCCGCCGTACGCCCGGGAGGTGAGCGTGCCGGCGATCGTCTCCCCGGGGCCGAGCAGGACCGGCACCACGAGCGAGGCGACTTTGCCCTCGTCCGGCTGGACACGCGGCGCGCGGCCGACGGCCTGGACGAGGTCGGGGGCGGGCGGAGTGTCTCACGTGGTGGGAGCCACGAGCCGGGGACGAGCGCGTTGCGGAGCGGCAGCGCGTCGGCGAGCCCCGGATTACGGATCAGGCGGTCGCCTTGGGCAGGATGGACGCATGACCGAGATCCGCACCCCCAGACTCCTCCTGCGTACCTGGCACGACGACGACCTCGTGCCGATGGCGGACATCAACGCGGACCCGCGGGTGATGCGCTTCAGCGACGACGGCTCGGTGCGCGACCTGGAGCTCACGGCCGAGGACATCGAGCGGTGGGAGGAGGAGTGGGACGAGGAGGGCTTCGGACTCTTCGCCGTCGAACTGCTGGCCTCGGGCGAACTGATCGGCTTCGTGGGACTGTCCGTGCCCGAGTTCCTGCCGGAGGTGATGCCCGCGGTGGCACTCAGTTGGCGGATCGGCTCACAGTTCTGGGGCCAGGGATACGCGTCGGAGGCCGCGCACGCCACGCTGGAGTTCGCGCTGCAGGACCGCGGCCTGGACCGTGTCATCAGCATCACCCGGTTGGGGGACAACGCCTCCGAGAACGTCCTGCGCAAGCTCGGCATGGCGGCCGAGCGGGAGACGACACACCCGGTGCACGGCCACCCCCTGCGTGTTCACGCCATCGACCTCACCGAGTTCCAGGCATGAACCGGCCGCACCGGCGATCCCCCGGGACAGCCGGCCCCGTCCCCGCGCCCCCGCGCAGGCAATCGCGCCGGTATGCGGGGCTCCGGGGCGAATGCCGTGGCCGCGCCAGGGCGCAAGTCACGCAGGTCGGCGGGCCGGGAGCCTGTTTCTCTCTGGCGTGGGCCGTGCGCGGCGTGTAGCGTCGCCGATGTGGTTGTCGTGGTTCGCCGTTCCTGCCCGTGCCGCCAGGTGCGGGCGTTTTGTTGTGCGGTGTGCTCACGGCAATCCTTGCGGGTCTGCGCGGTGCGGACCCGGCTCGACCGAGAGGTATAAGCATGGCCAGCGGGACCGTGAAGTGGTTCAACGCCGAAAAGGGCTTCGGTTTCATTCAGCAGGACGGCGGAGGCCCCGACGTCTTCGCCCACTACTCCAACATCAACTCTTCCGGCTTCCGTGAGCTGCAGGAAGGCCAGTCCGTGACCTTCGACGTCACGCAGGGCCAGAAGGGCCCGCAGGCGGAGAACATCACGGTCGTCGCCTGACGACCGTCCGCCTGACCCCGCCCCCAGGAGACTCTCTTCCGGGGGCGGGCAGGGCCGGCGCGACATCCCCCACGACACACGCCGGATTGCGGCAGGTGCGAGGGCGGTCGGACGAGAGCGGCCCGAGCCGTGCAGCGCTGAGCGGCGAGGCCCCAGCGCATCTTTGAGGGCCGGTCAGCCCACGAGCAGCACGAGTTTGCCGCGCACCGTCCCCGCCTCGCCGACGCGGTGCGCGCGGGACACCTCGGCCAGCGGGAAGGTCCGGCCGACCTGGACGGAAAATCGTCCGGCCTCGGCCATGCGGGCGACCTGGGCCGGCGCGTAGGTGGCGCGGCCGGTGTCGCCGCGGCTGAAGCGGACGCCCGTTCGCTGCGCGCCGCGGAAGTCGGCGACCGTGATCACACGCTCGGCGGCGCCCGCGAGCTCCACGAGTTCGGGAAGGACACCGCTGCCGGCGACGTCCAGTGCGAAATCGACACCCGACGGCATGATCGCCCGGACTCGTTCGGGCATCCCGTCGCCGTAGGCCACCGGCTCGGCCCCGAGCGAGCGAAGCGCATCATGCGTGCCCGGACTCCCCGTGCCGATGACGCGCGCGCCGCGCTCCACGGCGAGTTGGACAGCGGCACTCCCCACGCTGCCGGATGCCCCGTTGACGAGCACGCAGCTGCCCGCTGAGACGCCGAGCTGGTCGAGCGAGCGCGCCGCGGTCTCGGCTGCCGCGGGGATCGCGGAAGACCTCGCGTAGTCCAATGAGTCCGGGATCGGGGCCCAGTACGACAGCACGGCCGACTCCGCCTGGGCCGCGCCGTACGGCGAGGCTCCGAAGACCCGGTCGCCGACCGCGACACCCGAGACACCGTCACCGATCTCGTCGACGACACCCGCGGCCTCGTAGCCCAGGGTCTGTGGCAGCTCCTGGTCCATCAGGCCCTGGCGCTTCTTCCAGTCGCCGGCGCTGACACCCGCGGCACGCACCTTGATCCGTATCTCTCCGGCACCGGGACGGGGATCGGGGAGATCGACGATCTCAAGGACCTCCGGGCCGCCGAACCGGCTGAACTGTGCCGCCCTCATGACGCACTCCTTCCGCGGAAGAAGTGGCGGATCGTCCGATACCGCGTGTGCGCGTACTCCCGGGCCGGCTGTCCGCTCGGCCCGGAGCACGTTTCTACTCCGATGCGCCGACCCTACTTCATGACCGCCCCCGCGGCCTCCGAGACGGCCTCCGAGACGACCACCCCCGCGAATGGCCCCGACGGGGGTGCGTACGGTGGCCGGCCCCGCGCCAGCGGGGCGGCCGCGTGGACGACAGGGGCGCCAAGCGGGCCGTACGGCGCCGACTACGACGCGCCGCGCAGGGTCAGCGCGGTCCGCGCCAGCCCGCGCAGCCAGGCGTGGGCGGGGTCGGTGTCGTAGCGCTGATGCCACGACAGGTGGACCGGTGCGAGCGGCAGTTCGAGTGGCAGGGGGAGCACGGCCAGGCCGAGGTCGGCGACCGCGGATCGCGTGGTGGCTTCGGGGACGCTGATCAGGAGATCGGAACCGCGCGCGAATTCCAGCGCGGCCGCTTCCGTGGGCGCGGTCGCCACCACCCGACGGGTGAGGCCGAGCCGCTCGAGGGCGTCGTCGAGGGCATTGCCGAGGTTTCCCCGCCGCGAGACGGTGACGTGCTCGGCGGCGGCGTACTGCCGGGCGGTGACGGTCCTGCCGCGGGTGAGGGGATGCCCCTGCCGTACGACGATCACGAGGCGGGACTCACCCACCTTCTCGGCGCGGATGTCCGGTGCGCTCGGCCGGTTGGCGTTCGCCTCCAGGTCCACCTCACCGCGCCGCAACTCCGGTGTGTCGATGCTCGATTCCGCGACGAAGCGCAACCGCACCCCCGGCGCCTGCGCACGCACGGCCGCGAGCAGTGCGGGGCCGCTCAAGGCGACCAGGGAATCGTGCCAGCGGAGGGTGAAAGTGCGCTCCAGTGTCGCCAGATCGAGTTCACGGCTCGGCGCCAGCACCCCCTGGACCTGGTGAAGCAGCTCGTGCACCTGCTCCCGGACGGCGAGCGCGTACGGCGTCGGAGTCATCGTGCGGCCGGTGCGCACCAGGATCTGATCCCCCGTCGTACGCCGGATGCGGCCCAGACTCCGGCTCATCGCGGGGGCGGTGACATGCAGGCGTGCGGCCGCCCCGGCCACACTGCCCTCCTCCAGCAGCGCGTCGAGCGCGGCCAGCAGGTTCAAATCCAATTGCATGCGAGTAATCCTAGCCGTGCTTTACATGCATTTGAAGTTAATCAAGGGGCTGGATACCGTCGAGACCAGAGCGCAGAACAAGCGCCCACAGCACGGCCCGAACGGCCTCACCACCCCCTCTTCACAAGGGAGTTCACCATGCCCGAAACACTTCGGACCACAAACGTCACCGCCACCGACGCCGACCTGCTCGACCAGACGGCGATCGCCGTGCGCACGGCCGGTTCGGCGCTGCGCGAGCGCTTCGGCGAGGCGGTCAGCCACCAGAGCCGCGAAGAGCTGATGCGCGCGCTCGCCGCCAACGACGACACGGCCCTCGCCATCCTGCGCCCCCGCCTCACGCACCTGCGCCCGGACGCCGGGTGGGTGGAGGACGAGCTGGACGGCGGGGCGCTGCCGCCCGGCGAATGGTGGGTCGTGGACCCGGCCGAAGGCAACGTCAACCACCTGCACGCCCTGCCGGAGTGGGCGGTGACCGCCACCCTCGTGCGCGACAACCAGCCGGTGCTCACCGCGGTCCACCTGCCGTTGACCGGCGAGACCTACACCGCGCTCGCCGGCGCGGGCGCCTACCTGGACGGCCGGCCGCTGCGCGTCTCCCGGACCGCGGACCTCGCCCTGAGCATCGTGGCCACCAGCCAGGCCCGGCCCGACGAGGACGACGACGTCGTACGGCGCGTCGGCTCCTCGATCACCGCGATGCTCTTCGACGCACTCGTCGTCCGCACCTCCGTGCCCGCGACCCTGCACCTGCTGAACGTGGCCGCCGGCCGGATCGACGCCTTCTGGCAGTTCGCCGGCGCCCGCGCGGACCTGCTGCCCGGGGCGCTGCTCGTCACCGAGGCCGGCGGACAGCTCTCCGACGCCCAGGGCCGCCCCTGGACCCCGCGCAGCGACAGCTTCCTGGCCGCCGCGCCCGGCGTCCACGCCGAGGCCGTCGCCACCCTCACCCGCTGACCCCACACCACGACCCGCACGCCCGAAGGGACCAGATCACCATGCCCGCGATCGCAGTTCTCGGAAACGGCCGCGTCGGCGGCAACCTCGCCGCCGCCCTCACCCGGGCAGGGCACGAGGTAAGAGTGGCGGACCGCACGCCGGGCGCCGCCGCCGACGCCATCCGCACAGCCCAGATCGTCATCAACGCAACCCCCGGCGCCGGCTCGCTGGACCGGCTCGCCGCCCTGCGCGAGGAACTGCGCGGCAAGATCCTCGTCGACGTCTCCAACGCCACCCTCGACGGACCGGACGGACTGCCCGCCGACCTGATCTACCCCGGCTCGAGCCTCGCCGAGCAACTCCAGGAAGCGCTCCCCGCAACACGCGTCGTCAAGACACTCAACACCATGCTCTTTTCGGTGATGACCGCACCGGCCACACTCACCCGGGCGCCCGACGCCTTCCTTTCCGGCGAGGACCCCCAGGCCAAGCAGACCGTCCGCGAACTCCTCGTCAGCCTCGGCTGGCGCCCGGAGTGGATCACCGATCTCGGCGGCATCCGGACCGCCCGCGCCACGGAGGCCGCGATCCTGTTCGTACCGCACGTGATCCGGGCCGACGGATTCGCGCCTTTCGCGATCTCGATCGCCCGCTGATCCGCACCCAGGCCGCCGCCCGCCAACCACAGGGCCGCCCAGAGGAGTTGCCGCTACGACGAAGACCGGGCGACAGCTTCCCCTACAACCCCTGTGCGACCGTGGGAAGTTACGCGGTCGAAGGACTCCCGGGCGCCCGGCGCCGCGCCACCCGGCGGGCACCGGGGCACGCGGTCCCGCGGTCGCCACGACAGCCGGCGGCCCGGGTGATGCCGCCCCGGCCGACCACACATGAATCCCGCTCCGTGGGAACACCTGTCATGTCCGACGCCATCCCGCGTCCGTTCGGAGCCACTGCACGTCCGGACACCGCGGCCGGACCCCGCCGAACGGAGAAGACGTGCCCGACCGCCGCAAGCGCGCCGACCGCGACGCGACGTCCGCCGCCCTGCGCACGCCGGACGCGACCGCCGCGCCGAAGGAGCAGCAGCCGGCCGGCGCCCCGCAGACACCCGCCCGGGACGACGGCCCGCCGACGCCGCAACCACCGGACGCGCAGGGAGAGTTACGGCAGCGGCGAGGCGTCGCGCTCGCCGTGTACCTCGCCTCGGCGACGCTCATACGCTCGGCGAGCGGCGGCGCTCCCGTCGCGCTCGTCGCGCTGACGCTGGCCCGGCCCGGGCACGGCGGGGCCGCGCTCGGCGGCGTCCTGGCGGCCCTGCTCACGCTGCCCAACGTCGCCGGGCCGTGGATGGCGCGCTGGCTGGAGGAGGCCCGCGACCCCCGATTCCGGCTCGCGGCCGCGTTCACCGTCTTCGGGCTGATGCTCGCCGGGACCGGTCTGACGCTGGGCCGTCTACCCGTCGTCCTGGTGGGTCTCCTCGTCAGCGTCGGCGGTCTGTGCGATCCGCTGATGACGGGAGGCCTCAGCAGCCGGCTCGCGCTGATCG
The DNA here is from genome assembly GCF_036815105.1 of Streptomyces sp. IBSBF 3136. NCBI lineage: Bacteria > Bacillati > Actinomycetota > Actinomycetes > Kitasatosporales > Streptomycetaceae > Streptomyces > Streptomyces sp. IBSBF 3136. Next base: position 27,193 of record NZ_JAJSZC010000161.1, on the reverse strand, counting down.
TCGGCGAGGACACCCGCGCCCAGCGCCGGGCCGAGGGCTGGGACTCGGCGACCTACGGAAGCAGCAACATCCTCGGTCCGGCCGCGGTCGCCGCGATCACCGCCCTGACCGGGGCCCTGACCGCGGTCGTCGCGCTGGGCGCGGCCGGCGTGCTGGCCGGCCTACTGACGTTCGCGCTGCCCAGGGAGCACCGGACCGCCGCCGCGAGGCAGCGCTCGATGCCCGTACGGGACGCCCTCCAAGTGATCGTCCGGAAAGGTCCGTTGCGGCGCGTCATGATCGCCACGATGATCACCTCAGTCAGCACCGGCGGCGTGATGGTGATCGCGGTGGTCCTCGGCCGCAACCTCCAGGGCTCGGCGGGCGCGGGCGCCGCCCTCGGCGCCGCCTACGGCGTCGGCAACCTCTGCGGAGCTCTGCTGACCGGCGCGTTCCCCCTCACCGGGGAACCGGAGCGCTGGGTGCTGCGGCTGATCGCCGCGAACGCCGTGGCGGTCGGCCTCTGCGCGCTGGCACCCGGCTACGTCCTCGCCCTGGTGACCTTCGCCCTGGCGGGCGCGACGAGCGCGATCCTGTTCACCGCGTCCCTGGCCGTGCGCTCGGTGTACTCCCCGCCCAACGCCCGAGCCCAGGTGTTCGTGACGATGGCCGGGCTGAAGATGGCCGCCGGTTCGGCCGGCACGGCACTGGCGGGCACCCTGGTCGGCATCGGCCCGCGCCTCGCCCTGTGCCTCAACGCCGTCGTGGTCGCCTCGGCCGTCACCGTCGCCCTGACCGACCTGCGCCTGACCCGCCGCCGATCACCCGCGGATCCCGACGACATTCAATCGCCGGCGAACTGACAGGAACAAGGAGGTCGACGAGGACGGGCCGGTCGACGATCGGCCCCGTCCCAGAGCGGTTTCGTCCTTCGTGCGCATCGGCACGGTCGCCGGCCGTGCCGATGCGCCGCCCGCTTGCCTACACGCTCGTCGCGATCAGAGCTGATCCTGCGGAAGGTCCAGAGCGGCGGCATCGCTTGCCCCCGGNCCGCCCGCTTGCCTACACGCTCGTCGCGATCAGAGCTGATCCTGCGGAAGGTCCAGAGCGGCGGCATCGCTTGCCCCCGGGCCGGCGATGAAGCCCTGCATGAGTTCGTTCAGGTCCAGCTCCGTGGCACCGGCCGGGACGGCGGGCCTGGTGCCGTGTCCCACCCGCAGGGTCAGGCCCAGCTTTTTGACCTTGGTGTCCTCGGCCAGCTCGGCGAGGTCCACGTGCACCTTGTCCAACTCGCCGTGCTTGAGCGTGAAGTCCGCCTTCACGTCGGTGGCGGGGGCGTCCTTCAGGTCCTTGTCCGTCGGCAGCTCCATGCCCGGCGGCAGGTCCTTCACCAGCGGTCGGATCTTGCCGAACAGCTTGGTGATCAGCGCGCGGAAGGGGGCCGTGGCGGTGACGTGCTCGATGCCGTCCGAGCCGTCCGCGGTCTTGAAGTGCACCTCACGGGCGACGACCTCGCGAAGGGCCGCGACGAGCTTCTTCTGCGTCTTGGCGTCGAGGGACGGGGCGGGCGCAGGACTGTCCGGGCTCCCGGCGCCGGCCTTCTGCATCTCCTTCGTACTGAACTTCACCCACTTGCCGGCGATGAGATTCTTGATCGCCCCGGCGTGTGGGGGCAGCTCTGCCGCGGTGGGCACGGGAGTGCCCGTCATCTTGCCGATGGTGGCCATGTCGGCCCGCACGTAGGCGGTCTCGCCGATCACCCGGTACTCGGCGAGACCGCCGTCCGCGTTGCTGATCTTCATGGCCATGCCGACCAGGTCCTTCTCACCGGACTCGTCGATCGGCTTCCTCGACTGCACGGTGACCGTGATCCGCGCGCCACTGATCAACTTGGCGGCCCCGTCCGGCATCTCGTCGCCGGGCGCGGGATCGGACTGGGCGTCCAGCGCCTTCAGAGACGTGACGTCGGTGTCCAGATCGAGCTCGAAGGAGAGCGTGTTCTTCTTGCCGAGGTCCTCGAAGGCCCGGTCGAGCTTCTTGCCGGCGGACAGCTGCTCCACCGTGGAACAGGCGGCGGAGCCTGCGAGGACGGCACCGACGACGGCGGTGGCGGCCAGGGTCTTGCGTATGGCGTTGATGACGGTCTCCTCATGAGTTCGATCACGGTGTGATCGATCAGGAGACTCACAACCTGCCCACAGGGTTGCCCTCAGAGGTGATCTTCTGTGGGCTCCGGTCACCCAGCCGCGCTGCTGCCGCGATCCGCTGGTGACGACAGGAGCGTGTCAGCGCGCTGTCAGCGGACCCTGCGACAGTCAGTGCTGTGAACGGCAGCGGACAACACACCGGGGCCGGACACAGGGAGAGGTGCCCGGAGTGGTTGATCGGGGACCAGCGAGCTCGCCTCACGGTCGGGCCCTTCGGGGCCCACGCAGGTTCGAATCCTGCCCTCTCCGCCACAACCCCTGTCCGGGGGGCTGGCCGCCACGTCCGCGCGGGCCGTACCGAACTGGAGCACGCGTGCATCCGGCCGAGGTAGCCCGGATGCACCCTGCTCCTGTGGAGGTTCTGACCGCAGGAGCAGCCGCCGAAACAGCCGGCCGGAGGCGCATGGTGGACGCGTGCTGTACGGCACCCGACCTCATGTCAGACGCGTACGCCGAACATGAACGGTCCGCCGATGGTGTCCATCGACTCGTAGCGGACGACCGTGCCGGTGCGAGGGGCGTGCAGCACCTGGCCGTTGCCGGCGTAGAGGCCCACGTGGTGCAGGTCGTTGAAGAAGAAGACCAGGTCGCCGACCTGGAGCTGGCTGCGCGTGAGGCGGGTCCCGATGCCCGACTGCGCCTCGGAGGTGCGGGGTATGGAGACGCCGGCCTGGGCGTAGGCCCAGGAGGTCAGGCCCGAGCAGTCGTAGGAGGAGGGGCCGGTGGCGCCGCGGACGTAGGGCTTGCCGAGCTGGCTCTGGGCGGCCGAGAACGCGGCGCCGGCCCGGCCGGACGCCGGGGCGTGGTGGCCGATGTCCACGCGCTCGGTGGAGGAGCGGTCGGCGCGCTGCTGCTCGGCGTCGAGAGCCGCCTTCTCCTTGGCGGTCAGGGTGTTCAGGAGCTTCCGCGCCTCGGCGAGCTTGCCCTGGACCTCCTCCTTCTTCTCACCCAGCTCGGTGCGGGTGGCGGCCAGGTCCTTGAGCTTCTCGGTGGCCTCGGCGCGCTCCTGGACGAGTTCGCGCTGCTTGTCCTGGATCTTCTCCAGCGCCTCGACCTGCTGGCCGCTCAACTGGTCGAGCGTGGACGCCTTGTCGAGGAAGTCGTCGGGGTCCGAGGACAGGAACAGCTGCACCGAGGCGTCGATGCCGCCCGAGCGGTACTGGGCGGTCGCCAGCGAACCCAGGCCCTCGCGCAGCTTGTTCAGCTCCTGCTGGCCGCGGGCGACGCTGTCCTGGATCGCGGAGATCTCCTTCTGGAGCTTCTGCTGCTTCTCCTTGGCCCCGTTGTACTTCTCGGTGGCCTGCTCCGCCTGCTCGTAGAGCTTGTCGACCTTCGCCTTGACCTCGTCCTTGCCGAGCTTCTCGCCCGGCGCGGCGTCGGCGGCGTTCGCGCTGAGCGCGACGGCAGCGGCGGCTGCGGTGGTCAGCACGGTGACACGCGTGCGGCTCGGCTGCTTGGGTCGACGATGGGACGTCACGGAATCGGACTCCTGTTCCTTCGGCCACCGGCCGATGCGCCGGTGGCCTGAGCCGGGGGTGATCCTGCAAAGGGGGAGGGGAGGAACGGCGTCCCCGTCACCGGAGAGTGGATCACGGGCACGCGGAGGTGAACCATGCAGAACTACCGGCAGAAGTAGCCCTCCTGGCCCTCCGCTTCCGACCCTGCCGCGGCAGGGGCGGTCACAGCGTCGGAGCGCGGACGAAAACCCCTGTGCGTCGGCCTGCGCACCTCTGCGATCATCCCCGAATGGCGCACAGTTTCGAATCGCTGGTCATCCGGCACACCCACCGCCTCCCCTCTCCCCAGGGCTCACCCGGAGAAGGAGCCGTCGCCGCACGACAGTTCGACGCGGCGCTGACGTCCGTGGGCTTCAAGCTCTCGGCGGAACTGCTGGAGCGGCTGTCGGGACTGTCCGAGGCCGCGGTCGTGCACACCGCCCGGCGGACGCTGGCCACCGTGCGCGAGATGGTGGGCGACCACGTCCGGCACAACTCCTACTTCATCGACTTCCCGGCGAACGTGCCGGACACCGAAGAGTTCTGGATGCGGTGCGTGGCCAAGGCGCTCGGCGACGAGAAGGCGCGCGAGAACGTGCTGACGCAGCTGGGATACGGGTTGCTGGACCTGCTCAGCCTCCCCACGTACGGCCGGTACCAGCACACCTACGAGGACATGCTCGCGGCGCAGGACGAACTGATCGCCTCGGCGGGCGACCGGATCACCGTCCTGCATCTCGGCCGCGACCTGGACGACGAACTCACCGACCTGTACCTGGCCCTGGCCGGCAGCACGACCCCGCTGGGCGAGGACGACCTGCGCGACCTCAAGGCCCTCGCCGAGCGGTGCGCGCCAGGCCCCCAGCCGGAGGCGATCCCGATCCGGGAGAACCGGGCGGTCATCAACGAGGCCCGGCTCGGCATCGGCGCCGACCTCCTCCTCGACACCGTCACCGATGTACTGCGGCTGGCCTGCGCGCTGTCGGGCGGCGACGTGACGCTGCAGGAGCCGACCCGGTTCAGGGCGCTGAAGCGGCCGCTGCGCCGGGCCCTGCTCGCGGGTCTCGACGCCGTGGTCGCGGCGAACCCCGCGAAACTCGCCGACGTGCACGCGCACCGCGAGCCCTTCAAGCGGCTCGGCGAGCGCCTGCACCCGCACGAGTACCCGCGCTGGCCGCACGCCGCCGATGTGTTCGCGGTCGCGCGGGGCGAGAAGGAGGCCCGGTCCTTCGACAGCCGGATCGAGAAGCTGCTCGACGAGGCGGACGTCCTCGGAGCGGTGAAGCTTCTGACGTCCGCTCCCGGCAAGCTGTTCCGCGCCCTGGACCTCCTGCTGCGCATCGCCGCCGACGAGGAGGAACGGGACGCGGTGGTGGCCGCCGCGGTGCAGGTCGCTCCCGACGTCTCCGGCCGGGTCGTGCTCTCGGTGCGCGAGCATCTCCACAACCGGGCACGTCAGAGCGGCGAACCCCGGATCTTCGTCAACCGGCGGGGCCGCGCCTGGGTGAGCCCCGACTTCCGGGCGCCGCTGCCGGCGGCCGATCGCGACCGTCTGATCGCCGCCCTCGACGCCGAGATGCGTCGCCGGCTCCCGGCGCCGGGCCGACTGCTGCTCGACCCCGATGTCCTCGACGTCGCGCTTCCGCTCAGCGGCCGGGCCACCGCGGCCGGGCTCGGCGTACTGCCGCGCGGCTCGGTCTCCGCGGTCGACGGCGAACACCTGCGGTTCTTCGTGTACTGGAAGGAGACCGAGGACCGCACCGACTACGACCTGTCGGCGCTGCTCCTGCACACCGACTACAGCACCGATTCCTGGCTCTCCTACACCTCCCTCACGGCCGTGGGCGGCAGGCATTCGGGTGACATCACCGAAGCACCCGACGGAGCCTCGGAGTTCATCGACCTGTCCCTGGACCGCGTGCGCAGCACCTTCATCGTCCCGCAGGTCAACATCTACGCCGGCGAAGGCTTCGAAGAGGTCGAGGAGTCGTTCTTCGGCTTCATGCTGCGCGACGGTGAGCAGAAGGGCCGGCCGTTCGAGCCGCGCACGGTGCGGATGAAGTCGGAACTGCGCGGGGTGGGCCGGGTGGCGCTGCCGCTGGTGTTCCAGCGCGGCGACGACGGCCGGTGGCGTGCGAAGTGGCTGCACCTCTACCTCAAGGGCATCTCTTCGGCCAACCGGGTCGAGGAGAACCAGGTGTCCGTGTCCAAGGTCGTGCGCGCCCTTGTGGAACGCGAGCAGTTGACGGTGCGGTACCTGATCGACCTGATGTCCGGCGACACCACGACCGTGGACCTGCGGGACGGCGCGCAGGTCCCGGACGAGGCCGTGACGTACATCGGTCTCGAACGCCCCGAGGGGCTGCACCCGGACTCGAGAATCATCACCCCGGAAAACCTGCGCGACTTGATCCCGGCCTGAATGCTAGCGTTGGCCTACGGCGAGGCCATGAAGGGGCTTCCTTCTCAATTCCTTTCCTGAAACGAGTTCCTTCGCTTTCCTCGCCGCCGACTTCGACTGGGAGGCGCCCGCCCGGCGCCTCCCAGTTTTTCGTGTGCGCCGGTGGCCAAGTGCCCTGTTCCCTTGGCGGGACATCGGTCGCAGCCGCCGCTGGGCTGCCCGAGTGCGGGACCGCCCCCGCGGGCCGGGACGGCCGCCCTACGACACCTTCCGGAGCCGACCCACAGGTGTGACCGGTCAGGCGCTGCCGGGCCACGGGAATCCGAGTTCCTCGGCACGCTCACGGCTGCCGCCGCACACCCGTGCGTAGGACTTCGGGTCCTCTTCGGCCAGTCGGCGCATGGCGGCGGCCCGTGCCGCGCCGGGGTGGGAACTCCATCGGGGGCCTCACGCAGCAGACGCAGGGCGTGGTCGTACAGAGCGGTCGGGGGAGTGAGCGCGTTGCGCTCTTCCGCGGCGCTCACCGGGCGAAGCGGGACTCGATTCCGTAGGTCATGAGCGGCAGCCTGCCAGTCGTTGAGCCCCGTGTCGAAGGCATTGGCGGGGGCCGTGCGTTCGGCTCTGCGGCAGGCTCTGACGGGACACGGGAACTACGGGTAGCCGGGGCAAGGGGTACGAGGGGCCCCGCTTTCAGTCGATCAAGATGCGCCTGGACGTGAGCCGTTGGAGAGCACTGCCGGGGCCAGTGCCGCTCGGGCACGACGACGGCGGGTGGCCAGAGCCTCGCGCGCCGCTTGCCTGGGGTGGCGCCGGCGCCAGTAGGGGTTGTCGTGCGGGAGCCTGCTCGAGACACGTCCGTACATGCCGAAGGTCGCGATCAGCAGTCCCATGACGAAGGAGAACACGACGTTCGTCATACCGAAACCGAGGACATTGGCGGCCCTGTCGAGGATGAACAGGTGGATCAGACCGCTGAGAACGAAGAGGGCGCCGACGACCATGTTGAGGGTCGAGGCGACGCTCCCGCCCAGCACCGCTCCGCAGACGAGCAGCAGTCCGAAGGCCACGGAGAGCAGGCTCAGCAGGCCGTTGGTGGACATCCCGGCGATGTGGGCGCCCTGGGTGTCGAAGGGACGCAGTTCGTCGGCGAAGCCCAGGCAGCCGAAGGCGAGGAGGATGCCGCCACACACTCCGGCGCCGTACCGGTAGACGGACGCGAGCTTGTGGTCGACCGGGAGCTCGTCGTAAAGCTTCATGTCTGATCCTTTCGGAGCCAAGACGCAGACCCCCCATCAGGACGGCGGCGAGCGTTCGCACCGTCACCGTCGCTCGTTCTTCCGCTCAAGAGCCCCCATCGGATGCATACGGGCACGAGCGGTCGAACGACCACAGGCGCGAGCCCAGCGGGCCCCGGTTGCCCGGCGCACCCCGCAGGCTCCGCTTCGCTCGAGCTGAGCCGGAAGACGGGCGGAGAGCATCGCTCCCTCACCGCACCGGTGCGCAGCGCCGTTGGAACTCGGTCAGCACGCGCACGGCCTCACGCAGGCTTTTCACATGCCTCAGGTCCCCCGAACCGTCCGTGGGGGAGCGCCACCCGGGGCCGCAGAGCAGCACCGGGGAGCTGCTGCGCGCGCCGCGGACGCCCCACCGGGTCGCCGCGACCCGACGTGCCAAGCGGAGGTCCGCCGTGGGGCGGGTCTGGGACCACAGGGCCACTGCCGCGGGCGCGACGCGCTGCACCGTGTTCATCAGCGCGTCGGGCGGTACCGCGCCCCCCAGCGTGAGCACGGTCAGACCGTCGTCGGCCAGCACGGCGGCCAGCGCCTCGAAAGGGAGCGTGTGGTACTCCCCGGCCGGACAGGCCAGCACGAGGGGAAGGGCGAGGGCACGTCGATCGCCGTGAGCCGAGGATTCGACGTACCGGTGCCGCAATGTCGTCGAGATGTGCCAGGACAGCAGGTGCTCGATCTCGACGTACCGCTCGCCGGACGACTGCCACTTGCGGCCGACCGCCCGCAGCGCGGGTGCCATCACCTCCTCCCAGGCCAGAGCGGGACCGTGGGCGGCCACGGCCTCGCGCAGCCGCTGCTGCACTTCTCGGCCGTCCATGCGCACCGCGGCTCGTGCCAGCCCCCTGCATTCGAGCCGGACGTGCCCGAGTGGCAGCCCGCTCCCTGCCTGCTCGTGACGGGCCATGGGCTCGGCGTCGTCGCCGTGTGCCGCGAGAAGAGTTTCTCCGCCCGGTGCTCCGGCCATGTCCGCGTGGGGGGCGTGTCGTTGTGTGAGGCGGGCGGCTTCCGCCGGTGACACCCCGGTGGCGGTGAGGTGGCACATCTTCCGCATCATCGCCACGTCGTCGGGTGACCAGCGGCGATGGCGGCCGTTCGCCCGCACCGCCGGCCCGAGTCCGTAGCGACGGTCCCAGGACCGCAAAGTCGTCGGGGAGACCCCGAGCAGACGGGCGAGCTGACCGGTGGTCATCCACGCCTGCGAAGTGAGCTCACCGTGCTGCGCCGTGGGTATGACCCGACCGTTCGCCATGCAGGTGGTTCGGACGTCGCCCCGTCCGCGGATGCGGTGACGCTACTGCGTCACCTGAGTGCAGGGCACTCCGCGGACGCGGGAGCGGGCCGAAGCCTGCGCGACACGACGGCGCCGGCTTGCATCGATCCTGCTCCTCAGGCAGAGCCGGTTCCGGGCTACGCGCTTTCCAGGGAGTGCCCCAGGCGCTGCAGGCCCCGCCGTGCGTGGCTCTTGACCGTCCCCAGGGGCCAGCCTGTCACCTGGGCGATCTGCGTCTGTGTGAGGTCCTCGAAGAAGGTGAGCGTCAAAACGGTGCGCTGCGGCTCGCTGAGCTGGGCCAATGACTGGCTCACCACGACGCGGTCGAGCACCGCTTGCGCGTCGGAGCCGCCGTGTCCGCCGTCCGCGACGAGCAGAGAGCCGGCGGCGGCCACGAGATCCGCGCGCCGCGTACGGGCCTGCAGCGCATCGGCGATCTTGCGCCGGGTGATGCCGACCAGCCAGGCCGACAAGGTGCCGCGGTCAGGACGGAAGCCTGCGCGGCCGCGCCACGCCGCCAGGAACACCGTCTGCGTCACGTCCTCCGCCTCCTGGGCATCACCCAGCACACGGCGCGCCAGCGTCTGCACCATCCCGCCCCATGTCCGGTACGCCTCGGCCAGCGCGGCCTCGTCACCGGCCGCGAACCGGTCCGGGAGATCGGCCGCGTCACCGCAAGGAGGACGCCCCTGCGGGCCGACGGATCCTTCGAGGACGGTGTGTGTGGGCGCCATGGTCGATCACTCCCGTTCCGGGATTTCGGGCGTCCCTCGGCCGGCAGGCGTCGGCGGCGTCCACAGCTGGTGAACCGTGCTCCTCCACAGTCACGACCACAGCCATCCGCCACAACTTGCACCGATACTGCATCGAATGCGCAGGCTGGGAGCCGCCCATGAGCCGCCCGTGATGGGCAGTCCTGCCGTCGGGCCGGTGCCCGGCCACCAGGGACGAATCGAGCCGGACGGACGCCGGTCAGCCGCATCCGAGAGGCCGGGCAGGGACCTCGCCGGCGCGTGTGCGGGCCTTCAGGCCACCGCGGAACACCCCCCGGCAGAGACCGCGAGAGATGTGGCGAAATCAGCGAAGGTACGCGGCCACTTCCCGTGCGGCCCGAGCACCCGAGGCCAACGCCCCCTGCACCGATCCCGTCGCCCGGTGGTCCCCGCACACGAAGCGCCCGGCGGCCACCCGGCCGCGTCTGCTGAAGGACAGCGGCGGCTCCATGGCCGGCAGGGCCGCGGCCACCGTCCGGGTGGTCAGGCGCTCCCAACCGGCCGTGTCGGTGCCGTACACCTCGGCGAGCGCCGCACGGACATCCTTCTCGCGCCCCTCACGGTCACCACCGAGGACGGAGGTCGCCACGAGCGCGTACCCGCGCGGCGCGTGAGCGGCGTGCACCTCGCTCAGCACCACGCTGTTGACGAACCGCCGCCGCGCGTCGGTCACCAGGGTGGGCTCGTTCAGCGGGGAACGACCGGCGACGTGGTAGTAGGTGGTGACGGTTCGGTACGGCGGCACGGTCAGACCGGGCAGCAACCGGGCCGCCGTCTGGGCGTCCGTCGCCACGACCACGGCCCGGGACGCCACCGTACGGCCGTCCCCGTCGAGCACTCCGTCGTCGGTGAGCGCCGCGACCGGCGACTCCAGGGCGACCACCCCGGACGGCAGCGCGGACGCCAGCAAGGCCGGCACGGCACCCACCCCCGCAGCGGGCAGGCACAGCGTGCCGCGCACCATGGTGCGCCACATGAGATGGAAGAACCGGCTGGAGGTCGCCAGCTCATCCTCCAGGAAAATCCCTGACAGGAACGGGCGGAAGAAACGCTCCACGAAAGCGTCGCCGAAACCGGCCGTCGCGAGCGCCCGCCGTGCCGAGACGTCCGGTACCCGCTTCACCAGCGCCGCCGGGGCCAGCGCGGCGAAACCCGTCAGCGCGGCCAGCGCGGCCAGTTCCCGCGGGCCGGCCAGACCCGCGGCCAGCCCGCTCAACGCCTGGCGCGGCGCGCGCGTCGGGTCGGCGAAGCGCATGCGCCGCCCGTCGTCCTGGATCAGGAAACCCGGTGTGAACGGCCGCAGGCGCAACTCACGCAACGGCAGCCGGCGGCGGACCTGCGGATAGGCCGTGTTGAACACCTGGAAGCCGCGGTCCACCACGCAGCCCTCCACCCGGTCGGTGCGCATCCGCCCGCCTACCTGGTCAGAAGCCTCCAGGACCCGCACGCGCAGCCCCAGCGCGCTCAGATCCCGGGCGCAGGCCAGCCCGGCCAGGCCGGCACCCACGACGACCACGTCCCACGGCCCGGCCGCCCGTCCGACGGTCATCCCGTTCTCCTCTCGGCGGCTCACGCTCTCCCAGGGACACCCGCCCCGTCGCTTGCTTCCCCCACGCGCGCGACTTCGGATGCGTGCCGTCGCCCGAACGGCGGGGGCCACGCTCGTCATCCGGAGCAGTCGCACGCAGCCGTAGGCAGGCGGCGGGCAGCCTTCACGAGCAGCGCCCCCCGCCGGAAGGCGGCGCGGCGCTCCTCGGCGCGCAGGACTAGGCCAGTGACTTGAGGTGCTTGCGCCAGGCCGCGCTCACACTGGGCGGGATCTTCGTGGTCAGGCCGCCTTCTTTGGTGAAGGCGAGGCCCCCGCTGTAGGCACCGCCACCGCAGCCGTCGGACTGTCGGGTCAGCTTGACCTCGGAGGACGCGTCGATCTCGGGATGGCTGCTCCCTTTGGGAGTGACGCGGAAGCGGACCGTGCCGAGGTCCGGTCCCACGTCGTCGGAAAGGCGCAGGTCTACCTGGGTGATGTCTTCCTGTTCCAGGTGATCCCTGACGCATTTGCCCCCTGCGCACAGCTCGAAGGAGGCGCCGGCGAGGTCGGTGTAGCCCCGCTGGAGGAACATCACGCCGATATGCGAGGTGACGCCGACTCCGGCGCAAGGCTCGGAGCCGCTGCACGCCGACGCGGTCATCGCCACGACGGAGACGGCGGCGAGGACCGCAAGCCTCACCGTTCGTTTCACCACGTCTCGACCCCTCCCGGGAGCGCCTTCTCTGTCGGAGCGACGTCCGTGAAGAACACCGTGCAGGTGCCGTCCCAGCCGTCACTGCACGCGCCGTCGTCACTTACCGTGGCGTCAGAGGACGCGTCGTCGGCTGCCGCCTGTCCGCCAACCGAGAGAGCACCACCGGCCAGTGCCGGCACCAGCAACGCCGAGGCGACCGCTCTCGTCTGCGTCGCCCCGCGTCCACGTCCAAGTCTGTGTCTGTGTCGCATCAGCGACCCCTCCCTGTTCATGCCGGGTATGGGGCGTCCGGCATGGGGGAGTCTCACAAAGGTCACTGGCAGCCGGGTGGGTTGACGAACCGGCACAGTCGACGCGTAAGCGGCAGCGAGGTGCTTCCGGCTCAAGTCCTGTCCGCGCCGTCCGACCTGACACGGTGTCCGAAATGCTCACCAATCGGGAGCCGGAATCCAACGAGAAGCGGCTTTTATCGTCACCGCGGGCCTGGAGAGGAGACACTTCGCGTTTCTCGCCAGTTGTGATGAAAACGTGACGTGTATGGGTCGTTGCAGTGAAAATCGCAGGTCAACGGATCGACGATCCCGCGGGGGAGTGAAGTGCAAGTGGGCGTACGGTCGTCACTCGCCGATGTCCTTGCGTCGCAGCCCCTCGGTCGATCACGACACGATGCTGCGGTGCTGCGGCCGGAGTTGGCGGCGCGGGAGTCAGCGGTCGGCGTGGCGGTGGCGTGCCCACAGGGGCAGGGCGTACCAGCAGGCCAGGTACCAGAGCAGGACGGCTCCGACGAGCCAGGGTACGAGGGCGTTGTGGGTGGCGACCCTCAGGACGAGCAGGAGTGAGGAGACCATGGTTGCCAGCAGCAGGAGCAGGCCGACGAAGGTCAGTCGTGAGGCGAGTCGTACGGCTTCAGGTTTGACCCGCTGCCCGGACACCAGGCGGTGCAGTGACACCGGTCCGATGAGGGCGCCCGTGGCGCAGGCGCCGAGGACCACGGTGACGATGTAGATGACCTGCTCGACGTGGCCCAGTTGCGTGTACTTGGGTGTGAAGACCACGGTGAGGAGGAATCCGAACAGGATCTGCACTCCGGTCTGCGCGACGCGGACCTCCTGGATCAGCTCGCCCCACTTCCGGTCGGCGCGCTCTTCCGCCGTCTCGTCGCGCCCGGTTCGTCTCTCCGCATCCGTCATGGACTCCGGATAGCCGCACATTGATCGCTCAAACAGGTCGTCAACGGCCAGCTCAGGCGCTGGCCGCCAACCTCCTCGACCCCGCTCCGCGCCACTTCGGCAACGCCGCCCGCATCCACCACCGTCTCACGGGAGTTCGGACGCCGGGCGAGGGGTGGATTGCAGAAGCCGAAGGATGCCTGACGGCCGATTACCGTCCGCCCGTCCACCCGTCATACGGAGGGAAAAGATGCGGCGATTTCCCGGTCCGGACGCAGAGGGGTGCTCGAAGTGAACCTCCTCCACCGGCGAGCTGATACCGCGTTCTTTCGGAGGAAACAGCGCACCCGAACGCCAGATGTTTTCAGGCCGATTCCCTCGACGACCTAGTTCCGCGGTGAGGCCGAAGTGATGTGGTCTGCGGAAGGAACGGGCACGGCAACGTCCCGAACGGGGACTCGGATGCGTTTCGCCGGCCGGGGACGGGCGCTACCGTCAGGCGGTCTCGTCGGGGGCCGTGTCCCTGTCGGGGTCGTCCTCGACCGCCGAAAGCAGCCGACAGGCATCGACGCGCCCCCGGCTAGTCCGCACAGGGGGACGCCGTCTCATACGCCGGTTCGAGATGGAGCAGTGACGTCTCGTACCGCCTGCAGGTCCGCCGCGGCGCCCCGATCGAGTCAACGGAGCGTGGCGTGTGGCTGACCTCGCGCTGGCGGGCGTACAGCCGGCTTGGATGCTCTGGAAGACACCCGTCGAGCACGAGCCGTGGCCGTGGCAGGGGGATGTGTGTCGTACAGCCGAGGGGATGCTGCCGGTGGGGAGCAGCAGAGTGCTGGTGTCAGCGGAACCTTGGAGGCGAGACTGACGTTCATCGCCGATCCAGCACACTCGTCGACCGGGTGCCGGCGCGCCGGTCCATGGTGGGCGCGGATCTGGCACGCCTCGCGCTGCTAGCAGTGCTGAGTGCGGCCACGGTCATCGGGTGAGTGTCTGTCACGTGACGTGGCTGGTGCCGGCGACCTGCGCAGTTTGACGTAACCGTCGGTGCCAAGGTCCGGCAGGTCCGGCGGAAGGTGCAGAGCAACTGTGGGGCGGCCCGGACGATCAGGCCTCGAAGCCGGTGGCTTCGGGGGGGAAGAACAGGTCCTCGATCCGCCCCTCGAACACGGCGGCGATCTTGAACGCCAAGGACAGGCTCGGATCGAAGCGGCCCGTTTCGATGGCGTTGACCGTCTGTCTGGACATGCCGAGGCGGTCGGCCAGGTCCGCCTGGCTCCAGCGCCGCGCGGCTCGCAGCTCACGTAGGCGGTTCCTCGTCGGATCCGCTGCGTGTTGAAGATCAGTGTGGCGATCCGGATCAGTGTGCTCCCCGGCGATGACCTCTCGCAGTGCGGCAACGTGGGCGCTCAGGGCGGCCCGGCCCGGCGCGGTCAGCGAGATCCACGTGGTGCGGCGACCGCCGTGGACTCCTTTGCGGCTCCTGACGTAGCCCAGCGACGCGAGGGCGCTCACGTGTTTGGAAAGCACCGAGTCACTGACCTCGAGGCTGTCGCGAAGGGTCGAGAACTCTGCTTCGGACACAGCGGTCAGCATGGTCATCAGCCTCAGCCGGGCCGGTGCGTGCAGGTTGGCATCCAGCTCAGGCATCAGTGGCCGACCACCAGCAGCGCCAGCGCGGCCAGTGCAAGGGCCGAGATGACCACCAACCACCCGGCCGACTCGGCCCGAGCGTGAGTCGCCGGGTCTCCTCTGTAGAGGCGCAACCAACGTCGGCCGCTCAACGTGTAGGCCAGTCCTCCAGCACACGCGCAGACAGCCACCAGCCACCACAGTCCGGCGAGGGCAGCCCAGAACGCGGCACCCAGAGCCAGCGCGTACGAGGTCGCCGCAGCCCGCCCGGTTCCGAGCACGACCCGACTCGCGAGTCCCCCGATCCGCACCCCGTTGAGCCGCCGGAACCGCAACAGCTGGATGCCCGCCGTCAGGGCGAATGCGGCGGCTCCGGCGATCGACAGCAATCGGGTCCAGCCTGTGTCGAAGGCGACCTCAGCGGCGGCCGCGGCGATCTGGACAGCCACTGTCGCGCCGATCGAACTGTAGAAGAAGGACGGCAGTCCAAGGCCACCGGCCAACTGCGTCCGCGAGGTCTCCGCCTCGGCCAGGGCAGCAGCAGCATCTTCGGGAGTGGGCACCCCCATCATATTTTCCATGTTGGAAAGTGTGACTCAAGCTTTCCAACTTGGCAAGTTCACCTGCCGATGGAGATCCTGGTGCGCGGATCGACGGGTGGTCCTCGGCGATTCACAGCAGCAGACTCGCGTGCGCGACACGGGTCGAACGAAGGGGTGGCGCGCGACAAGTGCCGGCGCTGGATCGGCTCCGGCGGCACCATGCCAGCGCCGCGCGTACCCCTTACCGACGAGGAGACGGGCACCGTGCTGCCGACCTGGTCCGAGGCTGGCGGGTCGTGGGGGTTGGGTGTGGAAGTGGTGGGTGAGGGTGGCGCCGACGGCGGGGGTGGGGGCGCCGGTGTGGGGGATTCCGAGTTGGGGGGCGACGGTGGTGAGGAGGCGGGTGGTGGCTTCACGGAGTTGGGCGTAGGTGTCGGCACGCCCGTTACCGCGTTCGTCGCACTGCGGTGCATGCGCACCCCCGAACGGCTGGCCGAGGCAATGGTTCGTGCACCTGCGCCTCTACGACCGCGCACGGCCCCCACCGTGGCACCGGGCTCTGGCGCGCCGCTCACGTCTACGTCCACCTGGCCGCGTGGTTCGGGCAGGACCGCCGAACTCGAGCGGTCCGCGCAGACGGCGGACTTCCCGGCAGCCAGAGAACGCCACGGGCGAGGGCGCGCAGTCTGTACGTGATAGGTACGCGACATGTTCGCTTGGATGGCTGTCCGAAGCCGTGTCCGAAGCCGCCGGCCGGGGGGGGAGGAGGAGGGCGACCGAAGTTCCGTCCGATGAGTTTCCCGCGGTTGTGCGGTCTATCCGTTGAGGAAAAGGGAGCTCACCATGCGCGAGATCATCGTTTGTACGTTCCTGACGCTGGACGGCGTCATGCAGGCGCCAGGCGGCCCGGATGAGGACGCTGAGAGCGGCTTCGAGCACGGCGGCTGGCAGAAACCGGTGGCCGATGACGAAGTGGGCACGGCCATCGCCGATTGGTACGAGCGCTCCGACGCGATGCTGCTCGGCCGCAAGACGTACGAGATCTTCGCGTCGTACTGGCCGACCGCCGATCCCGACAACCCGTTCACCGATCGGATGAACAGCATGCACAAGTACGTAGCGTCTAGGACCTTGACGTCGGTCGAGTGGCAGAACTCCACGCTGCTGGAGGGGGACATCGTCGATGCCGTACGCAAGCTGAAGGCGTCCGACGGCGGCAACATCAACGTCGTCGGCAGCGGCGACCTCGCCCAAACCATCATGCAGCACGGCCTCGTCGACGAATACCGGCTGACCATCCATCCGGTGATCATCGGCACCGGCAAGCGGCTGTTCGCCCACGGAGCGATCCCTACTGCGCTGGAGCCGGTCAGTGTCTCGACCACGAAGGGCGGCACCATCGTCGGCGTCTACCGGCCGAACGGTAAGCCCAGCTACGACAGCTACTAGTAGCACTTCGTTACCTTGAGTGATCTCGCCGTGATGTGTCGTTCCCCAAGTGCGGCACCGCCTCGGCCGGGGTGGCCCGGCAGTACTGCGAAGCGTTGCTCCAGGGTGAGAGAGGCGACCTTGCCGTCGAGCCCGGACCGGGCGACGGCCAGCGCGCACTCCTTGGCGGTGGGGTTCACACCCACACCGGCGTACACCGATTCAGGCTCCGCCCGCAGAGCGGCGACATACAGCTCGGCGATGTCGTCGATGTGCACCAGCGCCCAGTGGTTGGCACCGTCACCGATGCAAGGGCGCTTGCCTGCCCGGGGTGGTGTAGAAGAAGTCGATCAGGCGGTTCTCGCCGCCGTACACCACGACGGGACGGCCACCGTGCCGCGCGCGCTGCAGGACTGCCTGCTCGACGGGCTCGCGCCACTCGCCGGTGGACGGCGGGGTCATCTGGTCGGTGGGCCGGTCGGGGGACGTACAGGGGCGGCCATACGGGCTGAAATGAATACACGAAAGGCCGACCGGCCCCTCCCCCCGAAATAGATTTCAGAGGATTTCTCATGATGAACGCCCGTCGTCGCATGGCCCGTCTCGCCGGTATCTCCTGCATCGCCGCTCTCGCCGCCGGAACGCTCGGTGTGGCCAGCGCGGAGGCAGCCCCCATGGTGGCGCACCACAGTGCCACCCATGCGAGCAGCCACCATCAGCACCACCAGCAGCAGCACCGCAAGAGCGACAGCAGCAACAAGAACAGCTCGTCCAAGAACAGCTCGTCCAAGAACAGCGCCATGCCGAAGGGCGGGAACACGCAGGGTGGGACCCAGGGTGCGGGCAACGGGAACACGCAGGGTGGTACGCAGGGTGCGGGCAACGGGAACACCCAGGGTGGTACGCAGGGTGCGGGCAACGGCAACACCCAGGGTGGCACGCAGGGTGCGGGCAACGGCAACACCCAGGGTGGCACCCAGGGTGCGGGCAACGGCAACACCCAGGGCGGTACCCAGGGCGGGGGCAACGGCAACACCCAGGGCGGTACCCAGGGCTGATCACTGGCCCAGGATCACTGACCGACGGTGCCCCGCGGAGACACTCCGCGGGGCACCGGCCTTTTCGTGTCCGGTGGGACCGACGCCTCGAAGGCACTGCCATCCGTTGTTCCGTAGCGGAGACGACGCCCTACAAGCGACTCGTCCGCTCCCTCGCCGACCCACCGGGCGATGAACGGCGCGGCAGTCGCCTCCAGGAGTCCCGCACCGCAGGCGGCGGAACCAGTGCAGGTGGGCGAACGCCCGTTCCACGAACTAGCGTTGGGTGTTCGGACCGGAGCCGTGCTCGGTGTTCCGCCGGGCGATCAGCGGCTTCCCGCCGAGACCCCAGACCGAGCGGGCGATACTTGTCGTGGTCGTAGCCACGGTCGCCCAGCACCACGTCCGGCCGCTGCCGGGGTCGTCCCGTCCCGCCCGGGAAAGTCCAGAACGTTTGGGCTGCGGAGTTTGGCGAGGAGGACCTCGTGCGACCGGGGCCTCACCCCGGCCACGGTCCACTCGGCCAGGCGGCGCCGGCAGGTCATGCCCGAGCCGTCTTGCCCGGTAGTGCCACCACCCCGCCGCCCGGACGCGCGGGGGGCATAGAATCCGATCCCATGCCGAAGCCTGACGAGCTGATCGTTGACATCGCCGCCCTTGTGGAGTCCGGGCAGAGCAGTCAGATGTCCCTGACCGTGGTCACCGGTGGTGCTGTCATCACCGGTCGGCTGGCTCCCGAAGCCATGTGGAGGCAGAGGGTGAGGGAGGTGCTGACGGACTCCGCCCAGCTGGGCGAGTTCTCCGCTGCCTTCGACACCCCCGCGAGGCAGGACGGGCCGCCCACACATCTGCACTTCCACGTCGCCCGGATCCTGCAGGGTCCGGTGGGGATCCCGGAGACGGGCGGGATGTACCGCGTCGCGATCGAGGACGTCAGTGCCTGGACCGTGGGCGACTTCAGCTACTCCGACCACTGACCCACCGGAACGCGGCACACGAAGAGGCCCGACCGGCTTGGGCCGGTCGGGCCTCACCGCTCTGCGCGGCTCACACCTGCCCGTACGTCAGGACGTCAGGCCGATCGGGGGAGTGCCGAGCATCGCGGACGCCCGCTGGTACGAGCCGGCCACGGGCGCAGGTGCGGCGGCGGGGGGTTGGGTGCGGCAGGTGAAGCCGAGTTGGGTCATGGCCCGCAGGACTTCACCGGCGCTGAAATCCCGGCGGTCCTGGCGGGTGATGACCTGCCCGACCTGCTTGGCAGGGTAATGGCGTCGTCCGATGATGACGAACTCACCGGTGACAAGCTCCGGTGTGACGCCCTTCATCGATTCCACTACGCCGCTCTTGGTCAGGTCGAAGGGGAAGCGGGCGATGACACAGCGCATGGTGCCTCCAGGCAGAAGAGAAGACGAGGCGGGCGGGGTGAGGGCGGTTCAACGGGAGAGGGCGAGGACGCCCAGCGCGCTGCCGTGCCCGCCGACCACGGGCGGGGCTCCGAGCCGCCCGCGGCGCACCGCACGCTCGGCTTCGGCCCTCGTGGCCGGCGGCGAGGCCAAGGGCCCGATCACGTCGGCGACGTCCCGCAGGCGGATCCGGTCCGTGTACCCGGAGCTGTCACGAACGGCCGTGAGCCCGGCCCGGGTGACCAGGCCGGTGTGCGTGCCGTCCTCGTCGCAGACGACCAGATGACCGGTGCGGGCGGCGGTCATCACGGACAGTGCCACCTCCACGGTCATGTCGTCCCAGATCTGCGGTCCCGCCGCGTCCATGCTGTCGGCCACCGTGCCGTGCGCGGGCTGGGCGCTCGCCGGGCGGAACTGCGTCTGGTGCGTCAAAGGGTGCCTCCTGCGGAGTTGGGCCGGCTTCCTGATCACGAAGGTTCTACGCCGCCGCCCGGGCGGTGGACTGCCGTACGGACGTGCGGCCGGCCGCCGAGGCGGGGCGGCGCCGGCCGCGTGAGGTCGCGTTGCGCTTCTTGGTGCGTTCGACCACCGGTGCGGTGATGACGACCGGGATGCCGGAGGGGGCCTGGGCGCCGGTGATGCGGTGCAGGGCCTCTTCGCCGACGCGGACCTGGGTGGTCTGCGGGACGATGCCGGCCGCTGCCATGAGACGGGTCATGCTGCGGCGCTGGTTCGGGGTGACGAGGGTGACGACGCTGCCTGACTCTCCTGCGCGGGCGGTACGGCCGCCGCGGTGGAGGTAGTCCTTGGGGTCGGTCGGCGGGTCGACGTTGACGACGAGGTCGAGGCTGTCGACGTGGATGCCGCGCGCCGCGACGTTGGTCGCCACCAAGACGTTGACGTGCCCGGTCTTGAACTGCGCCAGCGTGCGGGTGCGCTGAGGCTGCGACTTCCCGCCGTGCAGGGCGGCGGCCCGTACCCCGCTGTTCAGGAGGTGCGCGGTGAGGCCGTCGACGGCGTGCTTGGTGTCGAGGAACATGATGACGCGGCCGTCGCGTGCGGCGATCTGGGTGGTTGCCGTGTGCTTGTCGGCGCCGTGAACGTGGAGTACGTGGTGCTCCATGGTCGTGACCGCCCCGGCCGAGGGGTCGACGGAGTGCACGACGGGGTCGCTGAGGTAGCGGCGCACGAGCAGGTCGACGTTGCGGTCGAGAGTGGCGGAGAACAGCATGCGCTGGCCTTCGGGGCGGACCTGGTCGAGAAGGGCGGTGACCTGCGGCATGAAGCCCATGTCGGCCATCTGGTCGGCCTCGTCGAGGACGGTGATGGAAACCTGGTCCAGTCGGCAGTCGCCACGGTCGATGAGGTCCTTGAGGCGTCCCGGTGTGGCGACGACGACCTCGGCGCCACCGCGCAGCGCGCTCGCCTGTCGGCCGATCGGCATCCCGCCCACCACGGTGGCCAGCCGCAGCCTCACGGAGCGGGCGTACGGGGCGAGCGCGTCGGTGACCTGCTGAGCCAGCTCACGCGTCGGTACGAGGACCAGCGCCAGCGGCTGCCGGGCCTCGGCGCGCTGCCCGGCCGTACGGGCCAGCAGCGCCAGCCCGAAGGCGAGGGTCTTGCCGGAGCCGGTGCGCCCCCGGCCCAGTACGTCCCGGCCGGCGAGGGAGTTGGGCAGGGTCGCGGCCTGGATCGGGAACGGCACGGTCACGCCTTCCCGGCCGAGCGCGGCCAGCAGCGCCGCGGGCATGTCGAGATCGGCAAAGCCCTCCACGGCGGGAAGCGCGGGAGTGACCGTCTTGGGGAGGGCGAACTCCCCCTGGATCGCGGCGGGCCGGCGGGTCTGACCACCGGAACGGCTCGTGGCCGACGAGCCGAATCGGCTGCCGCCCCTGCCGGAGCCGGTACTGCCGTTACGCGTGCGGGCGAAGCGGTCGTTCGTGCGTGTGCGGTTCATGCGGAACCTTCCTCGATGTGGCACATATCAAGGAATTCCCGCAGCGATGAGTGCACAAGGAATTGCAAGAATGGGCCAGTGAAACGCGACAGCGAATACCTGCCCGGCGGATGATCCGTGCCGGCGCAGGCGCTGAAATGAGTGACGCGATGTGGACGCAATATTCGGGGCGTCCGCTCATGCGGTGAGCCCACGGGTTTCCTGGTCGCCGTCCACAGGTGAGACCACTGGCGGAAACGCGAGTAGCTGGGGCCCGCACCCCGAAGGATGCGGGCCCCAGCTACACAGTGCGCGTGAACGTCAGGCGAGCACGATGTTCTCGGCCGTCGGGCCCTTCTGGCCCTGAGCGACGTCGAAGGACACCTTCTGGCCCTCGATCAGCTCGCGGAATCCCTGGGCGGCAATGTTCGAGTAGTGGGCGAACACGTCAGCGCCGCCACCGTCCTGCTCGATGAAGCCGAAGCCCTTTTCCGCGTTGAACCACTTCACGGTACCAGTAGCCATGTCATTTCTCCTTCGGGGCAGTGCCTCGGTGTCCGCACCTCGCGGACACCGTGTCGCCGCGATGATCACCCCGCCCGGAAAAAGACCGGATATACAAAAGTGCCTCCAGCGGCACGGGGGCCGCCCGGAGAGCACCTGAAGTTTCGGGAACCACAACTGCAACTGAGATCGACAGTAGCACGCCGCGGCGGTCTGCATGCGTTGCAAAAATCCGCCCCGCTTATTGCGGCAGAGAATCTGTCCGCATGTTTCGTTGAAATCTCAGCCCGCGGGCACAGATATTGACCCGGCCGGAGCGCAACGTTTCGGCGTTTTTCCCCGGGCGGACCAGTCAATCGCTCCTGCGGCGGCCGGCCGAGGACGCCTCGACGCCGGCACCCAGCCAGGCCGCGGGAACGGGAACACGCGGGGCGGTACAGGCGGGGAGAGACAGTCGCCGATCGACGCGCCGAACACGGTCCCTGGGCAGCCTCAGCGCGCGCTGCTTGGTCTTGCCACTGCGTGGCGCAGGGCATGGACCGCCATGGGGGGCGCGGTGGCGTGACCATGCGGACCGGAGCGTGTCTCCTCGCCTACGAGGTCGTTACACGGCCAGTCGGGCGGCGCGCAGGCTGAGGTGGTGCCGCTCCGGAAGGCTGGCGGTGCGGCGGGCGGCGGTGCGGTAGTCGGCGGCGGCGGCCTCCCGATCCCCGGCGAGTTCGTGCAGGTGGGCGCGGACCGCGTACAGCCTGTGGTGGCCGGTGAGCGCGGACGGCGGGTCGGCGAGCAGGGCGAGGCCGGCGGCGGGGCCGTCCACCATGGCGAGGGCGACCGCCCGGTTCAGGATGATCAGCGGGTTGTCGGAGATGCGGGCGAGTACCCCGTACAGGGCGAGGATCTGCGGCCAGTCGGTGTCGGCGGCGCTCTGCGCCTCGTCGTGGACGGCCGCGATCGCCGCCTGTACCTGGTACGGGCCGACCGGACCGCGTGGCAGGGCGGCGGTGATCAGCGAGACGCCCTCGGCGATCGCGGCCGTGTCCCATCGGCCGCGGTCCTGCTCGGCGAGCGGGACGAGTTCGCCGTGCGGGTCGGTGCGGGCGGGCCCGCGCGCCTCGGTGAGCAGCATCAGCGCGAGTAGGCCGGCCACCTCGGCGTTGTCCGGCAGCAGCGTGTGGACGGCCCTGGTGAGGCGGATCGCCTCCTGGGAGAGTTCGACGCGCCGCAGTTCGGCGCCGGCGCTGCTGGCGTAGCCCTCGTTGAAGATCAGGTAGAGAACGTGCAGCACCGCGTCCAGGCGAGCCGGCCACTCGGCGCTGTCCGGAATCCGAAAGGGCACCCCGGAGGCCTTGATCCGCTGCTTGGCCCGGCTGATCCGCTGGCCCATGGTCGTCTCGGGGACGAGGAACGCCGCGGCGATCTCACCCGTGGTCAGCCCGCCGACCGAGCGAAGGGTGAGCGCGATCGCCGAGGCCGGCGACAGCACGGGGTGGCAGCACAGGAACAGCAGCGCGAGGGTGTCGTCGTGCGCGCCCTGGTCCCCGGCGTCGGCCCCGGGTGCGGACCGCCGGTCGGCCGGGACCTGACCGGCCACCAGTTCCTCGCGTCGACGGCGGGCCTGCTCGCTACGGACCTGCTCGGTCATCCGGCGGCCGGCGACCTGAACCAGCCAGCCGCGCGGGTTGCGCGGCACACCCTCGGCCGGCCACTGCGTGGCGGCGTCCAGCAGGGCTTCCTGGACAGCGTCCTCGGCGGCGGCGAAGTCCCCGTAGCGGCGGGTGAGCACGCCGACGACCTGCGGCGCGAGCGTGCGCAGCAGGTCCTCGACGGTTGGATCGAAATCAGTCACAGGGGGTGTTCACAGCTCGGTGGGCGGTGCCGCCATGACCTGGCGCACCTCGATCGGCATATCGAGCGGCCGTCCGCCCGGGCCGGGGGCGGCGGATACGGCGGCGGCGATCTCGATCGCCCGCTGCTCGGTGTCGCAGTCCACGATCCACCAGCCGGCCACCCACTCCTTGGACTCCGGGAAGGGGCCCTCGGTGACGACCGGCGCGCCGCCACTGTGGGAGCGCACGATCCGGGCGGTCTCCGGCATGGCCAGGCCCTGGGCGTCGACCAGTTCCCCGGCGGCGGCGAGGCCGGCATTGGTCTGCTTCATGAACTGGATGTGGGCCTGGATCTCCTCGGGCTTCCACTCCTCGAGCTTGGGGAAGTCGACGTTCTTCTCGCTGAACTGCATCAGCAGCATGTACTTCATGGTTCTGCTCCTCGTTCGTCGTACCCGCCCCGGGCGGGGGGCCGTCACGGGTAGGTAGAAGCACGCCCGGCGTTTTCGACATCCTCGACGGGAATCCGCGAAAAAACTTAGCGGCCGCCAGGGACGAAACCGCAGCAGCCCCGCGACCCGCACGCCTCCGCGGCCGCAGCCACCATGCCCTCGGGCGATCTGACCGGAACGACATACGCCCGCGCCGTCGGGCGAGGGCCGTGGGTGGGCAGGAGGTGTGTCGGTGTCAGAGATCGGAGGGCAGTTTCTCTCCGGTCCTGGCGTCGTAGGCGACGCCGGTGGGGGAGAGGCGGACGGACCGCGAGTGCGGGGCCGTGCCCCTCTTCCAGCTCTTGCCACCGATCGCCACGCGTACCGTCACGTCGGCGAGCCCATCCGTGACGGGCAGGCTGATCTCAGGATCCTGGGGGTAGAGGTCTGCCCCGCGGGTGCTCTGGGCCGTCTCGCCGGAGGGAGCGTCAAGGCGCAGGAACCGCGCGTTGCGGTGCCGAGGGCGGCGAGTTGGGCGGCTTCGTCACCTCGGCCTTCGCTCGCTGCCTGGATGACGTCGTGGTGCCGTCGGTCTGTCAGGTCGGGCTGGTCGGGCTGCATCCCCCAGTCCCCGTCGCGGGCGGGCTCCTGCTCCATCGGCATCAACTGGCCTGCGGGAGTGTCCTGTTGATGCCCGCCACCGATGCCGACGGGGGAGGCGGTGTCGGTCTCGAGGGGCTCCTGTTCGGCAGCAGCACCCGTGTCGGCGGGAGCAGTTGAGGCCTTCTGTGCTGCGCGGCGGCGCGTCGAGGTGTCCGTGAGCCGGGCTTCGTCGTCGCTGAGCACTGTCTCGATGATGTCGACGTAGGCGGGCCCGACTTTCCAGACGGCTTGACCCGGATCGAGTGTCGGAATCTTCTCCACTGCCCAGGCGGGCAGGCCGAGGAGGTCGCCGACGAGGGGTGGCCTCCTCCAAGCACCCCGGCGACTACCAGGTGGTCGTCGTCATGCGGGTCCAGCCCCAGGGAGAACCCTCCAACAGCGAGCCGACAGACGGCGTCGACCCGCTGCCCCTCCTCGAAGTCACCCGAGACATCTCCACGAAGAGCGAGTGAACACACCGGCCCCGCCTGTCGCGCTCTCCCAAGCAATACGTCCACTCGCCGCCGACGCCCCGGACGGAGCCGACCGCCCCTGGACGACCGTGAGACCATCTCACGCCTCGGTGCCGAGGCACCCTGAGGACCTGGGCTGACCATCAGCAGGAGCCATGGGCGGGCACAAGGAAGTCAGGCGCTGCCGGGGCGAGAGCCTGGGAAGACCTGGCTGGTGTGCCAGGAGCGGTGGGCGCCGCGATGTACGGCTTATGTACGGTCTCTGTACGCCTGAGGACAGCAAGACTACGTCCAGCGCATGCCGATGGCGGCCAGCTGCTCCACGCGGTCGGGGGAGAGGGAAGCGGCTCTGGAGCGCTGGTTGCTGTCCCCATGCTCCTAGTCGCAAGTGGTGTTCTTCCGCCTCCTCACCGCCGGCCTCACGGTCGCAAGTCCTGGTCGCCGCTGATGGTGACCCGTTCCATGTGCTTGCGGGGTACGCGCAGGTGCCCTTCGGGTGGCGGCGGCGAGGTTGAGAGCCCATGTGTCGGCTTGGCTGCGCCGCGGCTCCCGGGCAGGCAGAGACAGCCGGCCTGCCCCTCGGCGTCCGGGCCCTCCCGTTCCTCGTCGTCTCCCTGCCCGGAGCGGGTCTGGACGCCTGTGACACGGCTGCGTGCCTGGGGCTCGGCGAGTGCTTCCACGACACGCGCATCGTGCGCCCGGAGCGCTTCCAAAAGCTTGGCCAACCCGCCGAACGCCCGGGAGGTGAGCATGCTGTCGGCCGTCTCGCCGGGCCCGAGCAGGACCGGCACCACCAGACTGGCCACCTTCCCCTCGCCGGGCTGGATGCGCAGGGCGCGGCCGACGGTTTGGACGAGGTCGGGCATGGAGCCGCGGACGTCGGCGAAGTAGCCGCCCAGCCAGCCAGCCAGCCAGCCAGCCAGCCTGTCGTGTCTGGCGGCCGAGGGTTGTCGGCGAGGTGCACCCGGGATGCCGTCGGGTCGTTGTTCTTTAAGCCCTAGGCGAGTTGGTCGGCGCGGTAGGCGGCGTTGGTCCGTTCGCCGAAAGCCGCGGGCGAGTGGCACGACTTCAAGCGGTCGGCGAGGGCCGGGATCAGGTGGCGGAACACCGCGTCACCTGCTACCGCGTCGGCATGCGCTGGGTGCGGTCGGGATCGCGCCCCATGACGGACAGGGCCGGGTGCACGGTGAGCAGGATGCCGTCGGGTCGTGGCCCCTGCGGGGCAGGCCGCCGGATCAGCGCCGACTTGACGAGGGTCTCGGGCGCTCGCGTGGAGGGCTGGCCGGCAAGGCACACCTGGCCTGCTGGTCGCACCGGACGGACCGGCGACCGCGGTGCCAGTCCGCAACGGACGCGCGTTCCGACTGAAGGCTGAGCGCCTGTGTGCGCCCCGGTGTCGAGGCCGGCGGAGTGAACGGGTTGTTTCATGCTTTTGCGGACAGCCCACCTCCGGTTGGCTGCCTCCGAGCAAAGGAAGTGCTCATGCGTGTTCGGCATGCGGTCGGTGCCGCTTGCGGCGTCCTGGTCCTCACCGTAACGATTCCCATCTCGGCCCACGCGGCTGACGGCTACTTCGGTTACCACTACGGTCTCCCGGGGGCCCAGGCCCAGTCGAGGCTGACAGACCCGGCATCCGACAAGTGCGTCGACATCCCCGAGATCGTGGGGCATCCGCTCCAGAACGCCTTCAGCCCCGTGAACAACACCGACGAGGACGCTCAGCTCTACCTGGAGGCGGACTGCCTAGGTCCACACACGACTCTGGCGGCAGGTAGGCAGGCCGGCCCCTCGCGGCTGTTCAAGTCGGTGGTCTTCCTCCCCGAGTAGTAAGACGCCCACCGCCCCGGTATCGGTCACCAGGCCAGTACCGGGGCGGCGCCGCACGGGGGTCGCCACCCGGTGAACTTGACCTTCAGGCGGGTGCGCTCGCGTCGTGGCGGGTTCCTTTACTCCCTGATGACGATGACGTCCGCGGCCTGGGGGCCCCTGTTCCCAGTGATGACGTCGAACTGAACGGGTTGCCCCTCGTCTAGCGTCTTGAAGCCCTCCTCCTTGATGGCGGAGAAATGGACGACCACGTCACCCATTTCGGCCGTCTCGATGTAGCCGTAGCCCTTGTCCGGGTTGAACCACTTCACTCTGCCGGTGATGGGCGCTCTCTCCTGCATGCTGCTCTCCTCCTACGTCGGGACACTGCGCCGGAGGGGGCCCGTGCTCCGATCGCCACCGGTCGGCATTACGGAGAGTACCGAATCGATTACGTGATCACCTGGCGTCCGCCCAGGGGAATCTCCAGACGTCTACGCGGGTCCCTTACCCGGCGGCGTTCGTGTTTCAGCAGGTCAGCGAATTCCGTCGGTTGGCCTCATCTGCTGCTCCCGGACCCAGGCCGGTGCGCTGCTAGCGACTGGGAGCAAGGCTGAGCCGACTGCACCATCGAGGCCCCCACGGACGGCTGACCTGGTGCCCGCGGTGCATCGTGCTGTCAGTGGCCGCTGCGACTGTGGAGAAC
>NZ_JAJSZC010000160.1:0-18451 GCF_036815105.1 Streptomyces sp. IBSBF 3136 | reverse complement strand
CCCGGCCGTTCCCCCGCCCCGCGCGTCCCCGGTGACCACTCACCTCGGCGCGCCGCGCCGCACGCTCGCGACACCCCGGTCCGGCGGGTGGCCGTCGACCACGAGCCGCGCCCGACCGCCGGGAAACCGGCCCCGCCGCTGACGCCACGCGGCGCCCTGCCCACGGCGGTCGCGGCCGCCGCGCCGGCCCTCGGTACGACGCTTCCGGCGGCCGGTGCCGCCCCGCCGCCCGTGCCGCTCTCCTCGCCGGTCACCCCGTCCGCGCCCCTCGGCTGAGACCATTCATGTGGACGGACGGACACTCGGGAAAGGCAGCAGGCGCATGAGCGGTTCGCAGCTCTGGGACGACGTCGACTTCTACTTCAGCAGCCATCTGGCACCGGACGACGAGGCGCTGCAGGCGGCCCTGCGCGACAGCGAGGCCGCCGGGCTGCCGCACATCGCGGTCACCGCGCCCCAGGGCAAGTTCCTGCAACTGCTCGCACAGATCCAGGGCGCCCGCAACATCCTGGAGATCGGCACCCTCGGCGGCTACAGCACGATCTGGCTGGGCCGCTCGCTGCCCGTCGACGGCCGGCTGATCTCACTGGAGTACAACGCCAAGCACGCGGACGTGGCGACCCGCAACATCGCCCGCGCGGGCCTGGAGCGGATCGTGGAGGTGCGGGTCGGGCCGGCCCTGGAGTCGCTGCCCAAGCTCGCCGACGAGAACCCGGCCCCTTTCGACCTCGTCTTCATCGACGCGGACAAGGAGAACAACCGGCACTACGTGGAGTGGGCGCTCCGGCTCTCCCGCGCGGGCAGCCTCATCGTGCTGGACAACGTGGTGCGCGGCGGCCGGATCATCGACGCCGACAGCGCGGCCCCCGACATCGTCGGCACCCGCGCCGCCATCGACCTGATCGCCTCCCACCCCCGGCTCACCGGCACCGCGGTCCAGACGGTGGGCAGCAAGGGCTACGACGGCTTCGCGCTGGCCCGGGTGCTGGGCTGAGGCCGCCGGGCCGGGTTCACGCCTCGTGGTAGAAGCCCACGTTGACGCTGCGCGGTCCGGTGCGGTCCTGCACGACGACCTCGCCGGAGCCGCCGCGGGGCAGCTGCACCGCCCCGCCGTAGGCCACGGTCTGCGCGTACTCCCCGACGATGAGCCGTACTTCGGCGGACGGCTCGGCCTGCGAGCCGCGCAGCCAGGACAACTGCCAGACACCGTCGGCGCCGCACTGGAACTCCAGGTGGACCCGGGAGACGAACAGCCAGTCCTCGGGCGTGACGAGCCGGCACACGGCCGCGTCCCGGCCCACCCGCAGCACGGCGCCCGGCTCGCTGGGCGCATCGGCCATCGTCATACCGGCCGTGGCCCCCGCGTCGGCCCCGGAGACGGTGGCCATGGTCAGTTCGAGCACGTGCGTTCCCCCTGAAGAAGCTGCGACGCCACCAGACGTCCTTGTCGCGACACCGCCGTCGCCGGCATCGTGCGGTGGCCGGACGGCGGTACCGCCGCCGCATGATAAAACGCCCGGCCGGGCCGCGTCCGGCACAATGGGCTCATGACCGAGCGAAAGCCACCCGGTGTCCCGTTCGAGTCGTGGGTCGACAAGCAGATCCGCGACGCGCAGGGCCGAGGCGAGTTCGAGCGGCTGGCGGGGGCGGGCGAGCCGCTGCCCGCGGACCTCGACTCCACGTACGACGAACTGTGGTGGGTCAAGCGGAAGATGGCCCGCGAGGGTCTGGCGGTGCTGCCGCCGGCGCTGGCTCTGCGCAAGGAGGCCGAGGACGCCCTCGCGGCGGCCTACGCGGCCCCCTCGGAGCGGGCCGTCAGGCAGATCATCACCGAGGTCAACGTGAAGATCCGCGACATGATGTTCAAGCCGCCGCCCGGCCCGCCCCTGGGCAAGAAACCCTACGACGTCGAAGAGGTCGTACAGGAGTGGCGCAGGCTGCGGGCGGCGGCGAAGGACGCCCGGGTCACGGACGCCTAGCTCACGCCCAGGGCCCGCCGCGGCGGCGGGCCCTGGTTCTTCTCACGCGTGCGTCGGCCGCAGGGCGTTCACAGGTGCAGCAGCCGGCCGGCCAGCTCCCGGTAGTCCCGCAGGGCCAGCCTCAGCTGCTCGGTGTCGGCCTCGCGGGCCGGCCCGCCCTCCTCGTCCTGCCACGACATGCGCAGACTGCGGCGGCGGCGCGTCACGGCCTCGCTGAAGCGCGCGGCGATCTCCTCGAGCTCCCGGTCGGCCTCCTCCACCGCGGCCCGGGGCTCGTCCACGAACCCCGCGGCCGTCCGGCGCAGCATCGACTCCCACCGCTCGGACTCCTCGTGCGGCAGCAGCGGGGCGCTCCCGCCCGTCTCCCGCTTACCGCCGCGACCCCCGGCGGGCGCGGCCGGCCAACTGTCCGTGCCCCGGCCGTTCGTCGTCGCCGCCTCACGTCCGCTCAGCTCACCGGACGAGGGCGCCCCGAGTCCGTCGTCGGGCATCCGGCCGCCCGAGGCGACGTCCTCCCGGCCGGTTCCGGGGGTGACTCCAGTGGTGCCCGGGGTGGCTCCCGCGGTGCCCGGCGTCCCGTCGCCCCGCGTCCGCATCCGAGTCTCGTCCCGGGCGTCCGTGGCGTCCCGGGCCTCCGTGGCGCGACCGGCCGCGCCGGTCACGTCGTCCGCGGCGGCCGACCAGCCGTCGTAGCGGTCGTCCGGCGTCGTGCCCGCACGGCCTTCCCGCTCCCCCGCTGTCACACCCTCACCGCCGCTCCGGTCGTACGCGTCGTGCCGGTCGTGGCCGTACCGTTCGTCCGCCGCCGTGTCGGCCCGGGCGTAGCCGTCGTCCGGGGCGTAGTCGTCGTCCGTGCGGCGTGCGGCGCGCGGGTCGTCGACCTCGGCCGGGCCGCCCGGGCCCGGTATCGGCTCGACGGGCCGCCGGCCGCCCGCGACCGGCTCGGCCGACAGCCGCTCGGGTGCCACCGGCTCCCCAGGGAGCCGGTCACCCGGCCGTCGCTCGTCGTCCGGCCTCCGTGTCGCTCCGGAGACGCCCTCCCCGGCCGGGTACCGCTCGCGGCCCGGCCCGCTCTCCCTGTCCTGGGCCATGGCTCAGCTCTCCTTCGGGTGGCTCTTGCTGAAGGACCACGCGTGGGGGCGGGTCCCGGTGGTGCCGGAACGGCCGCCGTCGCCGTCGACGGCGGCGGCGCCCGCGTGGGCGTGGCCGTCGGTGCGGTGCCGGGCGGCCGTCCCGACGCTGTCGATCAGGTCGTCGAAGAGAGCGCGGGCCTCCACCAGGGCCGTCCGCAGCTCCTCGGTACCGGCCCCGGAACCGTTCGCCTCGCCGGCCGCCCCGTCCTGGGCGACGCGGTGGACCCGGCGGTAGCCGTCGACGTGGTCGGCGTGGTGCACGGACAGCGCGGCGAGCTGCTCCTCGTAGCGTCCGCCGTCCGGGTAGCCGCGGACGCCGGCGACCTCGGCGAGCAGCCGGTCGGCCTCGGCCACCGCCTCCCGCGGCTCGTCCACGAACCGCTCCTGCACGGCCGTCCAGCGGCCCGCGTACCGTTCCCGTTCGGCGGGCTCCAGCGGGCGCTCCCGCAGTGCGCCGTGGCGTTCGAGCCGCTCGGCCAGCTCGCGCTCGGCGGCCTGGGTGTCCCCGTCGTGCCGGGCGACCGTACGCTCGTACTCGGGCCCGAA
The DNA here is from genome assembly GCF_036815105.1 of Streptomyces sp. IBSBF 3136. Taxonomy (NCBI): domain Bacteria; kingdom Bacillati; phylum Actinomycetota; class Actinomycetes; order Kitasatosporales; family Streptomycetaceae; genus Streptomyces; species Streptomyces sp. IBSBF 3136. The sequence continues at coordinate 14,793 of NZ_JAJSZC010000160.1, read as the reverse complement.
GCGCCTCTTGAGGTCCGGCCCGCCGTGTCGGCCGCGGGCGCGCAGAGTCAGAAGGGCGGCGACGAGGACCACGGCCGCCACGATCACGATGACAGCGATGATCATGCCTGTGGACATGGTTGCCTTCCGGATCGGACCGGCCCCGCTGGCCGGTTCTCCCTTCGTGTGACCCGGAACACGGCCCACAAACGGCCGCCGGTCGGCGGACGGCGCGGCGGCCGGCGGCCGTCCGGTCCCCGAGCGCTCCTTTTCCGGTTGCGGAGGGTCCGCCTGGGCCGCCGAGAATGACCGGCATGACATGGACCGTAGCCCCGGAGCCGTACGACTCGCCGACCGCACGCGCACTGTGGCGGGCGTACTACACGGAGGTCAGCGACCGCTGGTACCTGCTGCACGAGGGGCGCCGCACCGACCCGGCCGAGCTGGAGCGCGCGATCGCCGCCCGGACCGGCGCGGAACTGGCCCCGCCGAAGGGCGAGTTGCTGATCGCGCGGTACGCCGGTGAGCCGGCCGGATCGGCGGGCGTCCGGTTGCTCGACGCGGAAACCGCCGAACTCACCCGGGTGTTCGTGCCCGAGGCGATGCGCGGCCGGGGCGGGGCCGCGCTCCTGGTGGCCGCCGCCGAGGAGGCGGCCCGCGCCCTGGGGGCGGAGCGGATGATCCTCGACACCCGTGGCGACCTGGTGGAGGCCCGGGCCCTGTACGCCCGCCTCGGCTACGCGGAGACCGGACCGCACAACGACGACCCGTACGCCGAGCACTGGTTCCGCAAGGATCTGCGGGCCGGCGAAGCCGTCAACGGGCGTCCCGCGCCGTGACGGTGTGCGGCCGCTCGCTCTCCGAACCGCACAGCTCACCCGAGAGGTCCCGCACCAGTTGCGCCAGGTCGGTGGACCGGCCCGGCTGCCACCAGTCGCCGAGCAGCTCGGCCAGGGACTCCTCGCGGGCCAGGGCCAGCCGTTCGGCGACCTGGCGGCCGGTGTCGGTGAGCGTCACGTCCAGGCCCTCGCGGGCGACCAGGCGCCGCTCCTCCAGCTGGCGTTCCGCGGCGAGGACGACCTCCATGGGGACGTCGGTGCGCTCGGCGAGCATCCCCGGCTCCACCGAGCCGAATTTGCGGATGCGCAGCAGCATCCAGCCGGCGGCGGGCAGCAGGTCGCTCCCGGACCGCTCGGTGATCTTCCGGTAGATCTCCCGGCGGCCCTCGCGGGTGCCCAGCACGGACAGGGCGCGGCGCACCTCGTCGTTCGAGGAACGCTCGACCGGGTTGGGCGGGATCGTCTCGGAGAGGTCCGGCGCGGTGACCGAGCCGCGCAGCCGGTCCTCCTTCAGGAACCACGCCAGGACGAAGCCCAGGAAGGCGACCGGGGCCGCGTAGAGGAACACGTCGGTGATCGCGGACGCGAAGGCGTGCAGGGCCGGTGTGCGCAGCGAGGCCGGCAGGGCGGCGATGCCGCGCGGGTCGGCCTTGAGCGCGTCGGCCGAGACGCCGGGCGGCAGCCGCACCCCGCGGAAGGCGTCGGCGAGCTTGTCGGCGAGGCGGCTCGCGAAGACGGTGCCGAAGATGGCGACGCCGAAGGACGCGCCGATGGAGCGGAAGAAGGTCGCGCCCGAGGTGGCGACGCCGAGGTCCTCGTACGACACCGCGTTCTGCACGATCAGCACGAGCACCTGCATGACCAGGCCGAGGCCCAGGCCGAAGACGAAGAAGTAGACGCTCATCTCGGCGGTCGAGCTGTGCTCGTCGAGCCGGTGCAGCAGGAGCAGCCCGATGGCGGTGACGGCGGTGCCCGCGATCGGGAAGACCTTCCAGCGGCCGGTGCGGCTGACGATCTGCCCGGAGGCGGTGGAGGACAGCAGCAGGCCGAACACCATCGGCAGCATGTATATACCGGACACGGTCGGCGAGACACCGTGCACGACCTGGAGGAAGGTCGGCAGGTACGTCATCGCGCCGAACATGGCGAAGCCGACGATGAAGCTGATGACGGCGGACAGGGTGAAGGTGCGGATGCGGAACAGCTTGAGCGGCAGCACGGGTTCGGCGGCCCGGCTCTCCACCCCGACGAACGCGACGGCCAGGACGACACCCAGCACGATGAGCCCGATGATCTGCGGCGAACCCCAGCGCCAGGTCGTCCCGCCGAGCGAGGCGACCAGCACCAGGCAGGTGGCGACCGCGGCGATCAGGAAGGTGCCGAGGTAGTCGATGACGTGGCGGGCGCTCTTGCGCGGGATGCGCAGGGCGGTGGCGATCACGGCGAGCGCGACGATCCCTACGGGCACGTTGACGTAGAACACCCAGCGCCAGCTCAGGTGCTCGGTGAACAGGCCGCCCAGCAGCGGCCCGAGCACGCTGGTCGCGCCGAACACGGCGCCGAACAGCCCCTGGTAGCGGCCGCGTTCGCGGGGCGGCACGATGTCGCCGACGATCGCCATCGACAGCACCATCAGCCCGCCGCCGCCGAGGCCCTGCAGCGCCCGGAAGCCGATCAGCTGCGGCATGTCCTGCGCCATGCCGCACAGCGCGGACCCGATCAGGAAGATGACGATCGCGGTCTGGAACAGCTTCTTGCGCCCGTACTGGTCGCCGAGTTTGCCCCACAGCGGGGTCGCGGCGGTCGAGGCCAGCAGGTAGGCGGTCACCACCCAGGACAGGTGCTCGAGGCCGCCCAGGTCGCTGACGATGGTGGGCAGCGCGGTCGACACGATGGTCTGGTCGAGCGCGGCGAGCAGCAACCCGAGCAGCAGGGCGCCGATCGAGACGAACACGTTGCCGGCGACGTGCTCGTCGGCCCGCGCGTCCTTCGCCGTACCGTGCGTGTCCAGGGCCATGAAGACCTCCCGGGGCTCGGGTGCACACCTCCCATCGTGGGCGGTGCGGCCGTACCTGGCCTGTTGAGTTCCCTGTCTGGCCGGTTCGCCGCGTGTTCCGCCGGGGCGGATGTGGAGGACGTCTGCATAAACTCGGGATTTCCCGAGGGGAGGGGACGACGCGTGACGGAACCGACGGGCCTCACCTGCCCGGAGTGCGGTGCGCCGAGGGGGCCGGACCACACCCCGTCCTGCGACTGCTCCCGCCGCGCCGCGGACGCCCTGCGCGAGACCCGCACGGCCGAGGCGGCAGCGGCGGAGGACTTCGACCCCCTGCGCATCCGGCCGTACGTCGAGGTCACGGAGGACACGACAGGTCCACTGCCCACCGCCGGGGGCGGGACAGCGGGGGCCGGGGCCGGGACGCGCCCGCCGACGGCAGGCGGGGAGGCGACGGCTCGAGCTCAGGACGGGACGCGCGGGGTACCGGGCGCCGAGGCGGCGACGCGTCCCCTGCCGGCAGCCGAGGAGGCGACGGCACGGGCGCAGGGCGAGACGCGGGGGACGTCGGGCTCCGGGCGGCGAACCCGCCCCCTGCCGGACGCCGATGACCCGACGCACCCGGTGGCGACCGCCGGAGACCCGACACGTCCCGTGCCGCCCGCCGGAGACCCGCCGCGTCCAGTACCGCCCGCCGGAGACCCGCCGCGTCCAGTGCCGACCGCCGGAGACGCAACGCGTCCCGCGCCGCCCGTAGGGGACCGCACGCGGCCGCCGACGACCGCCGGGGCTGCCGTGCCGCCGCCGGGGCCGGTGGGTGGGCCCGGCGGGCCGGGCGGTGCCGACCCCCTGCCGCCGGGGCGGGAGCCGGGCGCGGGGGCCGGAGGGGAAGCGCGGCGCCGTCCCAGGCGTGCTGTGCTGCTGTCGGCCGCCGCGGCCGGGGTCGTGGTCGTGGCGGCGGCCGGGGTCGCGAGCGGGCTGCTCTCGTACCACGAGCCGTCGCGGAACCGGGTGGCCCAGGAGGTGCGGCAGAGCGTGCCCGAGGTGACGGCGACGGCCACGTCGTCGGCGCCCGCGTCGCCCGCTCCGCGTCACACGGCGCCGCCGCGCCCGACCCCGCCGGCCGAGCCGACGCCGTCGCCCACCCGCTCCTCGCCGTCCCCGTCGCCCACGGTCTCCCGCGGCGCGTCCCACCCGGCTTCGCCGAGCCCGTCGACCGGCAGTCCGAAAGCGGCGCCCACCGGCGGGCCCCCCGTGCTGCGGCTGGGCGACGAGGGCCCCGAGGTCACCGAGCTGCAGCTCCGCCTGAAGCAGCTCAACCTGTACGGCGACCAGGTGACCGGCGTCTTCACCCGCCCCGTGCAGGACGCCGTGCGCAACTACCAGTGGGCCCGCGGCATCGACGCCGACGACCTCGGCGTCTACGGCCCGGCCACGAGGGCGAGCCTGGAGTCTGAGACGACCCAGCCCTGAGCCCGGCCCGCGCGCCGCCGGGCCGGCCCGAGGTCTCCGGCGACGGAGCGGGTCAGGCCGGGCGGGCGCCCAGGTGCAGCCGTATCGCGCCGTCCGCCGCGGCCTCGACCCGCACGTGGGTGAGGTCCGGGACGACCACGTCGGGGCCGTGGGCACCGGCCCGCGGGCCGACGCCCACGACGCGCATCCCGGCGGCCCTGCCCGCCGCGACGCCGGCGCCGGAGTCCTCGAAGACGACGCAGTCGGCGGGGGCGACGCCGAGTTCGGCGGCGCCCTTCAGGAACCCCTCCGGGTCCGGCTTGCTCGCGCCGACCGACTCCGCCGTGACACGGACCTCGGGCAGCGGCAGTCCGGCGGCGGCCATGCGGGCGGTGGACAGGGCGACGTCGGCGGAGGTCACCAGGGCGTGCGGCAGGCCGCGCAGGGAGGCGAGGAAGGCGGCGGCGCCGGGCACCTCGATCACTCCGTCCAGATCGGCGGTCTCCTCCGCGAGCATGCGGGCGTTGTCGGCGAGGTTCTGCCGCATCGGCCGGTCGGGCAGCAGCACCGCCATCGAGGCGTGGCCCTGCCGGCCGTGGACGACCTTCATCACCTCATCGCCGTCCAGGCCGTGCCGCTCGGCCCAGCGCCGCCAGATGCGTTCGACCACGGCGTCCGAGTTGACGAGGGTGCCGTCCATGTCGAGCAGGAGGGCGCGGGCGGTGAGGACGGTAGCCGGCATCGGCAGCTCCAGACAGGAAGTACGGGACAAGGCGGCCCCGCCCGCCGGTCAGGGAAAACGGGCGGGGGCCACTTTGTTTCTCTACGGTACAAAATGGGGACGGGATCGCGCCACCGCCCCGGGCGAGCGTTCACCCGCTGTTCGCTCAGCCGGCGACGGCCTCGTACAGGCTCCACACGCCGAGCGCCAGCATCAGCAGCGCCGCGATCTGCGTGATCAGGCGCAGCGGAACCCGCTTCATCAGGGCCTTTCCACCGACGATGCCGAGCCCGGCCACCGCCCACAGGCCGAGGACCGCGCCCAGGCCGACGGAGATCGGGTCGTCGTAGCGGGCCGCGAGGTTGGCCGTCATGATCTGGGTCAGGTCACCGAACTCGGCGACCAGGATGAGCATGAAGCCGGTGCCGGCCACCTTCCAGAAGGACTGGTCGGCGGGCTTGCGGATCTCCTCCTCCTCCTCGCCCTTCTTCAGCAGCAGCACGGCCGCGCCGGCGAGGAAGAGGACGCCCGTGATGGCGTGCACGATCTGCTGGGGCAGCAGGGTCAGCACACTGCCGGCCGCGACGGCGAGCACGACATGCAGCAGGAAGGCGGCGGCGACGCCCGCGAATACGTACGAGGCCCGGTAACGGGTGCCGAGGACGAGGCCGGCGAGCGCGGTCTTGTCCGGCAGTTCGGCGAGGAAGATGACGCCGAAGACGAGCGCCGTCACGGTGATGCTGAGCAAGGTCCCTCAATCGGTCGGGGCTGCCCCACCGAGAGTGCTGAACGTCACATGCGACACCTCGGCATGGCAGCACACTCTGCGCCCGTGCCGAGGGGCACGCGCGTGCACTGCTTGCCGAAGGTCTCGCTGGCGGCCCGTACGGGATCCGCCTCCGGGCGCCGGCTCAGGCTGGCTGAGCAGTATGTCGACGGTCCGGCGAAGAGCTACTCCCCTTCTGCGCCCCCCATGGTACGGGACGTGAAAGTTCCGCAGTGAACCTTGTCGTGTCATGCACACGTCACTAGATTCACCCCGAGCGCTCACCCCCCGGCAACACCGCACCGCGAGCATTCCCCCGCTCGCGCCCAAAACCCCCACCCCGCAAGGGAGTTCGCATGTCCAGGTTCTACGCGCGTCGACGGCTGAGCATACTCTCGGCCCTCACGGGCCTGATAGCCTCCGTCGCCCTGTTCAACTCCCCGAGCGCCTCCGCCGCCCTCCCCACGCCGGTGAGCGCCGCCACCGCCCGCAGCTACCTGTCCCAGCTGACCGTGGCCACCGAGAACCGCACCGGCTACAGCCGTGACCTGTTCCCGACCTGGATCACCATCTCCGGCACCTGCAACACCCGCGAGTGGATCCTCAAGCGGGACGGCACGAACGTCGTCACCGACTCCGCCTGCGCCGCCACCAGCGGCAGCTGGTACTCGCCGTACGACGGCGCCACCTGGACCGCCGCCTCCGACCTGGACATCGACCACCTCGTCCCGCTCGCCGAGGCCTGGGACTCCGGCGCGAGCAGGTGGACCACCGCCCAGCGGCAGTCCTTCGCCAACGACGTCACCCGGCCCCAGCTCCTGGCCGTGACCGACAACGTCAACCAGGCCAAGGGCGACCAGGACCCGGCCACCTGGATGCCGTCGCGCACCGCCTACCGCTGCACCTACGTCCGCGCCTGGGTGCAGGTGAAGTACTACTACGACCTCTCGGTCGACTCCGCGGAGAAGACCGCGCTGACGAACTACCTGGCGAGCTGCTGACGCGGCGGACCTCTCGACGGCCGCCGTTCGGCCGCCGCCAGGACGTCGCCGCCCGCACGTCGCCGTTCACCCCACCGCCCTCCCCGACCGCGGCGTGCGCCCGGTCGCGGAGGGCGGCGCCGTCACCAGGACGGTTACGCCGGCCTGCGCCGCACCAGGAACCCGGCCGCGGCCCCCGCCCCGAACAGCGCGACCACCGACACCCCGGCGGCCAGCCAGGTGGCACCCAGCCAGCGGCCGCCGAAGTAGCCGAGCGCGACGCTGTAGCCGGCCCAGGACAGGCCGGCCAGCGCGGACCAGGGCAGGAAGTCACGGGCGCGGCGGTGCGCGGCGCCCGCGCAGAAGGAGACCACCGAGCGGCCGGCGGGCGCGAAGCGGGCCAGCACCACGAGGGCGCCGCCGCCCCGGGCCAGCGCCTCACCCAGGCGTTCCTGCGCGGCGGTCAGCCGGCGGGACCGGGCTATCGCGCGGTCCAGGCGCTCACCTCCCCGCCAGGCGAGCCGGTAGGCCACCAGGTCGCCCAGGACCGAGGCGGTCGCGGCGGAGAGGGTCAGGGCGAGGATGTCCGGCACGTCGTGCGGGACATGACCCGCCGCGCTGGACCCCGCGGCGGCCGCGGTGGCCGCCGTGATGACGAGCACCCCGCTCGGCAGCACCGGCACGAACACGTCGAGGAGCACCGACAGGCCCACCATGGCGTAGATCCATGGGCCGGCGGCCAGTGACCCCAGGCTCTCCAGCACTCCGACTCCCCCGTAGCTCCCCCGACGACAGCCATACAGCGTACGCCGAGGGTGTGACAGAGGGGCCATGGGGGGCACATGTGATCGAACGGGGTTTTCACCGCCGGGGCCGCACGGGCCGTCACGACGGCGGCACGAGGCTCCACCGGGCCCGGACACCGCGACGGCGCCCCTCCCCGCCGTCCGGGGAGAAGCGCCGTCACGCCGGGCCGGTCAGGCCGCTATCGGGGTCTGCTCGGCGGCCGGTCGGCGGGTCGCCGCCGTGCGCCGGGCCAGGAGCCGGTCGAGGCCGAAGGCGCCCGAGCCGGTGAAGACGAGCAGCAGGAACCCCCAGCAGAACAGCACCGACATCTCGCCGCCGTTCTGGATGGGCCACAGCGCGGTGTGCTGGTGCACGTCGAAGTAGGCGTACGCCATCGAGCCCGAGGCGATCAGCGCGGCGCCGCGGGTGCCGAGGCCGAGCAGGACGAGGCCACCGGCGACCAGCTGGATCACGGCCGCGTACCAGCCGGGCCAGGTGCCGGACGGGATCGTCCCGCCGGTGCCCATGGCGCCGCCGAGGACGCCGAAGAGCGAGGCGGCGCCGTGCACCGCGAAGAGCAGGCCGAGGACGACGCGGAAGAGCCCGAGGACGTAGGGCTGAGCGGAATCGAGGCGTGCGGACATGACGAGGGGTCTCCTCTTCGGTGCGGTCGGGCCGGCCGGGGACGGGCCGGTCGTGGGGGCGGCGGTACCGAAACGAGGGACCCAGGTTAGGCGCACCTAATCAGTGCTTGCAAGTTCAACATTTGGCCATGGTTCCGCCTCCGCTCGCGGCAGCGAGCCGACCCCAGCCGCACGTGGGGCACCCCGTGCCGGCGCATCGGCACCCGAAAACCTGACCGGATACACGCCTGGACGGACGCCCCGGCAGCCGCCCCACACACCGCACCGGGCACCCCCGGTACCGCCCGAACCCCACACGCAGGCGCCGGAGCCCCCGGCGCACCACCCCGGAAGCGGCCGGGGACGGTCGCCCCACCCGAAGCACCGCCCACAAGCAGCCGGGAACGGTCGGCCCACCCGAAGCACCGCCCGCAAGCGGCCGGGGACGGTCGGCCCACCCGAAGCACCGCCCACAAGCAGCCGGGGACGGCCAGGGCAGCCGACGCACCGCCCGCAAGCGGTCGGGGGCAATCGCGGCCCTCCGAGGCACCCGCCCCGGCGGACCGCACTACCCCGCCTCCGCCTCCGCCTCCGCCTCCCGCACGGACCGCCCCCGCACCTCGAGGCCGTCCAGCAGTTCCGCCGTGGCCTGTGCCACGGCCTCCACGGCCCGTTCGAACACCTCGCGGTTGTGGGCGGCGGGGGCACGGAACCCCGAGACCTTCCGCACGTACTGCAGCGCGGCGGCGCGGATCTCGTCCTCGGTGGCCTCTTCGGGCAGTACGGGCGGACGCAACGTCTTGATACTCCGGCACATGCCCCCAGTCTCACGCAGACCGCACCGCCCTGGAAGGATCACGCCGAAGGCGGCCACCGAACCCCGCGGCCCTGCGCGCCCGCTACCGCCCGGACCGCGTCGCCCCGGCGTCGTCCGCGTGGAGTCGACCCGCACGGCCCCCGGCGTGATCGACCACGGCAGCCCCTTCGCGGAGATCGACCTGGCCGGTGACGGCGTGCCCCATCCCCGGCTCGACTCGCTCGCCGCCGTGCTCACCGACGCGGGCGTGACCACCCGCGTCCTCGAGGACGAGACGGCGGCCCTGTGGGCGAAGCTGGCCTTCCTCGCTCCCTTCGCGCTGCTCACCACCCGCTACGGCCTGCCCGTCGGCGAAGCGCGCGCCCTCCACCGCGAGGAATTGGAGTCGCCGGTCGCCGAGACCGCCGCGGTGAGCCGGGCCTGCGGCGCCCCCGCCGACCCGGCCCGGGCCCTGGCCCGCTTCGACGCCTTCCCGGCGTCCACCAGGTCCTCCATGCAACGTGACGCCGAGGCCGGCCGCCCGCTCGAACTCGACGCCATCGGCGGGGCGTTGCTGCGCGCGGCGGACCGGCACGGGGTGCCGGTGCCGGTGACGGTCCGTCTGGTGCGGGAACTGCGCGCGGCCGGCCACTGAGCACCCGCGGCCCCGCTGGCTCAGCGGCCACCGGGGCGGCGCCGGGCGCCCGAGGACGGCCCCGCGTCAGCTACGGGACTTGAACACTCGTTCGCGTGAACCTCACATCCGAACTCGCCACTCAAAATCGAACAGGCGTACCATTGCCGCGTGGCTACGACCTATGACTTCCCCAGTGACCTCCGCGCCGGCCAGGAGGAGCTGCATCAGGTCCGGGCCGAGCTGTCGGCCCTGCTCAAGCGGCTGCCCTGGTCGGTCGAGCCGGCGGACGGCTTCAGCGACGACAACGGCTGGCGCAAGGTGGAACGGCCCGCGTCCCCCGGCTGGACGGCCGACGAGCAGGCCGAGGTGGAGAAGCTGCGCCGCCGGGAGCACGAACTGGCGGTGTTCGTCAGCGGCCACCGCTTCTGGGCCGAGGTCGCCACGGCGGACCGCGTCGAGGCCCGCACGAGACTGAAGCACGCCCACGAGGAATCGTCCCCGGAAGGACCCTGACCCCGCGGCCTGACACGAGAAAGCCCCCGACCGACCCGGCCGGGGGCTTTTTGAACGTGGGCGCGGACGGTTTCGAACCGCCGACATCCTGCTTGTAAGGCAGGCGCTCTACCCCTGAGCTACGCACCCGTTTCTCCCCGGGAACATCGCCCAGGGTGAGTCGACAGCCTACATGGCCGATGGCGGTGCGCGGCAAACCCGAACGGCCCGCCGGCCGCGGAGTTCCCGGTCCCCGCACCGAACTGACCGCCCCGTGTGTTCGTCCTACCCGGGTGGGAGAATGACAGCACCCACGGCGGATCACAGCACGGGAGAGGGATGTGACGGGGACACCGGGCACGCCATCGACGCGGTCGTACCCGCCGTCGACCTCCAGGGCCCGGGGCGCGTCCTCGGCTCTGCGGGACACCCTGACGCTGATGGCTCTGCCGGCGCTGGCCGTGCTCCTGCTGCCGGGGGCGTTCGCCGGTGGTGGTACGCGGCGCTGGTTCGGCGGGCGGGCGGAGGGGCAGCGGGCCGAGGCGCAGGCGGCGAAGGACGCGGCGGCCGCCGCGTTCTACGAGTTGGACACCGCCCAGCGGGATCTGCGGATCTCGGTGGAGACGATCACGGCCGTCGACGACTCCCCCGCCGCACGGCGGGCGGTGGCCGACTTCGACGCTCTGGGCGCGCGGATCGACGAGGTCAGTCAGCGGTACATCCAGGCAGTGGACGCCCATGACCTGGATCGGGACGATCTGGAGGCCGCGGTGGCGGCCCGGGCGCGCACGGAGCTGACCGCGGCCAAGGACGAACTCGTCCGGGTCAAGCAGGAGCTGGACCGGTTCGGCAGTTCGCTGGGGCCGCTGCTGGGCAAGGCCGAGACCCAGCTCGCCCGGCTCGCCCCGGCCGTGGAGCGGGCGCGTCAGGCGCTGCTGGGCGCGAGCAACGCGCTGGACGCGGTACGGCAGCGGGGTCTGGGCGCCGATGACCTGGCGGCGCGGCTGGCGGCGCTGTCGCCGGAACTGACCCGGCTGAACCAGGGAGCCGGCCGGCACGGGGTGCCGCAGACGCTGGAGCGGGCCGAGCGGGTGCAGCGGGAGGCCGCGGCGATCCTGGCGGAGGCGGAGCGGCTGCCGGAGAAGGCGGCCGAGATCGATCACCGGCTGGTGAGTCTGCGGACCCGGGCGCAGGCGCTGACGACCCGGGCGGGGCAGGTCGATCCGGTGCTGAGCGAGCTGCGCCGCAGGTTCGCTGCCGCGTGCTGGCAGGATCTGCAGCAGGTGCCGGCGCAGGCCGCGGAGAACGTGCGGCAGGCGGAGCTGAAGCTGCGCGAGGCGCGGGCGGCGCGGGACGCCCAGCGCTGGGCGGACGCCACGTCGTTGCTGTCGACGGTGCGGGCGCTGCTGAACGCGACGGACGAGGCGGTGTCGGCCGCCGGTGACCGGCTGACCCGGCTGAACGCGGTGCAGAAGGATCCGCAGCGGGAGATCGAGCGGACCCGGTTCGCGATCCGGGACGCCCAGCGGCTGGCGATGACCGGTCGTACGACTCCGGACCCGCGGCACGCCCGGCCGCTGGACGACGCGGTGGCGCGGCTGGACGGTGCGGTCGCGGGGCTGGAGGGCCGGCATCCGGACTACTGGCACTTCCTGACCGAGACGGAGGCGGTGCGCCAGGCGGTGGCCCGGGTGGTGGGGCAGATCCGGGAGGAGCGCGGAGGCGGGCGCTGAGCCCCGTGTGTTGCCGGGTGGTGCGGGGCGGGCGGATATTGAAAGAGGACGGATGGCCTCCGCTCAACGCCCGAGGGAGGCGGATATGGCCACACACGTACACGCACGCCCGCGCCGGCGGATCCGGTTCGACGAGCATCTGCCCGTCGACCACCGGCTGAACCTGGTGTACCGGATCGGTGCCGGTCTGATCGGTGGGTTCCTGGTCGCCTTCGGCATTCTGGGCCTGATCGACCACATCGGTTTCTTCGACACCGGCGGGAACTCGGTCGCCGGCCTGAACAGCAACGGCACGCTGAGTGTGCTGTCGATCTGCATCGGTGCGTTGTTGCTGGTCGGCATGGCGATCGGCGGCAACTTCGCGTCGACGCTGAACATGGTTCTCGGCGTGCTGTTCCTGCTGAACGGCTTCCTGTTCCTGGGTCTGCTGGACACCCCCAACAACTTCCTGGCGTTCCGGATCCAGAACGTGCTGTTCAGTTTCGTGGTGGGGCTGCTGCTGATGACGTTCGGCATGTACGGCCGGGTCGGGTCGGTGCTGCCGTACGACAACCCGTACTGGCGTGCCCGGCACCCCGACCGGGACACCGAGCCGCCGGGGCTCGAGCACGAGTCGGGTGTGCCGCCGGTGACGATGCCGCTGCCCGGCACGTCGGGCGGGACCGGCAGGAGTGAGATCGACCGGCCGGAGTGAGTGAGCGGGTGACCGGCCTCGTGCCCTGCGGTGTGGGCGCGGGGCCGGTTAACCTGTGCGCATGCCTCGCTACGAGTACCGCTGCCGGACCTGCGGCGACACGTTCGAACTCAGCCGTCCCATGGCGGAGTCCTCCGCTCCCGCCGCCTGCCCCGCGGGCCACGACGACACGGTGAAGCTGTTGTCGACGGTGGCCGTGGGCGGCGGCTCGTCGGCCGCGCCCGCCCCGGCGCCCCGGGCGGGCGGGGGCGGCGGCGGCTGCTGCGGCGGAGGCTGCTGCGGCTGATCCCGGCGGTGCGGGTCAGGTCCGCTGCCGGACGGCCCGCAGGAACTCCCGGACGATCCGCTCCCCGGCGAGCACTCCGCGCTCGGGGAGCGCGCTGATGTGCGGGGCGTGCCAGTCGCTGTCGGCCAGTTCGCCGTGTCCGGGGCGCCAGCCCCGGTCGGCGGCGAGCAGCAGGTCGGCGTCGAGCAGGGAGTCGCCGGCGGCGAGGGTGAGTTCGGCGCCGATGCGGCGGGCGACCTCGCGGACGGCGGCGCTCTTGGTGAGCGGTCCGGGTACGGCGTAGATCTTGCGGCCCTGGAGGGAGACGGTCCAGCCGCGGGGTTCGGCCCAGACGGCCAGTTCCTTCACCCAGTCCTCGGGCAGCAGCTCGCGTTCGACGACGAGGTAGGCGAAGAGGTCTTCGGCGACGCGGTGCTTGCGGACCCAGACGGGGTCGGCGGTGCGGGTGAGGTGGTCGCGGATCTCGTCCAGGGGCGCGCACTCGTCGGCGAGGCGGGCCTGGACGGCGGTGTGCCAGTCGTGGTCGGTGTCGCCGTCGACGAGGAGGTGGCCGCCGTTGGCGCAGATCGCGTAGGCGGGCTGGGGGCCGGGCAGGTTGATGCGCTGGTACTGCTTGCGGGTGCGGGTGGTGGTGGGGACGAAGACGGCGCTGTCGCCGAGGTCGGTGAGGAGCTGGCCCGCGGTCTCGGTCAGGTAGGACAGGGGCTTGCTCTCGTGGACCTCGACGCAGAGCAGCCGGGGTGCCCGCGCGTCGGGCATGGTCAGCGCGAGGGCCGCCGAGGAGTAGATCAGGGTGCGGTCGAGGTCGCTGGCGACGAGTACCGGCATCAGAGGTTCACCGCCTTGCCGTCGGCGCCGGTGGCGCCGCGGGTGTACTGCGGGTGGATGAGTCCGACGCAGGTGTAGGGCAGGTCGCCGACCTCCTCGACGGGGACGCCGCGCTGGGCGGCGAGCAGGCGTACGTGGTCGAGGTCGGGTCCGGCGCCGGCCTTGGCGAGGATCTTCCAGGGGACGCGGCGCAGGAGTACGCGGGTGGTCTCGCCGACTCCGGGCTTGACGAGGTTGACGTCGTGGATGCCGTACTCCTCGCTGATCCGTTCGACGGCCTGCCAGCCTGCCCAGGTGGGGGTGCGGTCGGCGGCCATGAGGTCCTTCACGGCGTCGTCGACGGTGTCGGTGACGTCGGGGAAGTGCGCGCACACGGCGTCGAGGAAGGGCACGGAGACGTCGGCGCCGGTGAGTTCGCGGTAGTACTTGGCGCCGTGGAAGTCGTCCGGTCCGACCAGGTCGGCGCGCAGGACGGTGCGGGATATGAGGCCGGAGACGGTGGAGTTGAGGCAGGCGGAGGGGATGAGGAAGTCCTCGCGGGTGCCGTAGGTGCGGACGCACGAGCCCGGGTCGGCGAGGACGGCGATCTCCGGGTCGAAGCCGGTGATGCCCTCCTTCCGCTCGAAGTCCTCGATGGCCTGGGCGAGTTCGCGGGTGATGGCGCCCTTGCCGGTCCAGCCGTCGATGAAGACGACGTCCTGGGGGTCGTGGTGGGCGGCGAGCCAGCGCAGGGCGTTGGCGTCGATGCCGCGGCCGCGGACGATGGAGACGGCGTAGTGGGGCAGGTCGAGGCCGTGCCGGAACTGGGCCCAGCGGCGCATGAGCACGCCGACGGGGGTGCCGGCGCGGGCCAGGGAGACGAGGACGGGGCGGGGGGAGCGCTCGGCGAGGACGGTCTCGGTGACCACGCCGACGGCCTGGGCGAGGCGGGCGGCGGAGGTGTCGAGGGCGGTGTGGAACAGCCGCTGGTACTGGTCGCTGGGCTGGTACTCGACGGGCAGTGATTCGGCGTAGTGGGCTCCGCCGCTCTGGATGGCCTCCTCGCGTTCCTCGGTCGGCGCCTCCAGGGTGACGTCCGAGAGGTCCTGCAGCAGCCAGCCGACGTCCTCGGGCGGATAGGAGGAGAAGGCGGGGCCGCGGAGGGGCTCGGGCAGCATGGGCGCCCTTTCGGGGAGGGTGCGGGGC
>NZ_JAJSZC010000159.1:0-18520 GCF_036815105.1 Streptomyces sp. IBSBF 3136 | reverse complement strand
ATCGCCGTACCCACCGGCGTGAAGTTCTTCAACTGGATCGGCACCATGTGGAAGGGCTCGCTGTCCTTCGAGACACCGATGCTCTGGGTGCTGGGCTTCCTCGTCACGTTCCTGTTCGGCGGGCTGACCGGCGTGATGCTCGCCTCGCCGCCGCTCGACTTCGCGACCTCCGACAGCTACTTCGTGGTGGCCCACTTCCACTACGTCGTCTTCGGCACGGTCGTGTTCGCGATGTTCTCCGGCTTCCACTTCTGGTGGCCGAAGATGACCGGCAAGATGCTGGACGAGCGCCTCGGCAAGATCACCTTCTGGACGCTGTTCGTCGGCTTCCACGGCACCTTCCTGATCCAGCACTGGCTGGGTGTGGAGGGCATGCCGCGCCGTTACGCCGACTACCTGGCGGCCGACGGCTTCACCGCCCTGAACACGATCTCGACGATCAGCTCCTTCCTGCTCGGCCTGTCGATCCTGCCGTTCCTCTACAACGTGTGGAAGACGGCCAAGTACGGCAAGCCGGTCGGCGTGGACGACCCGTGGGGTTACGGCCGTTCGCTCGAGTGGGCGACCTCCTGCCCGCCGCCGCGGCACAACTTCCTCACCCTGCCGCGGATCCGCAGCGAATCCCCGGCGTTCGACCTGCACCACCCCGAGATCGCCGCCCTTGAGCAGCTGGAGCACGCCGGTCACGGCAGCGCCATCTCGGGCAGCAAGGAGGCCGACAAGTGAAGATCCAGGGCCGGATGTTCATCTGGCTGAGCTTCTTCCTCCTGGTCATGGCCGTCGTGTACGGCGTGTGGTCGAAGGAGCCGGCCGGTACCACGGCGCTCTTCCTGGCCTTCGGCCTGAGCATCATGGTCGGCTTCTACCTGGGCTTCACCGCCCGTCGGGTCGACGCCGGTGCCCAGGACGACAAGGAGGCCGACGTCGCGGACGACGCGGGCGAGCTGGGCTTCTTCAGCCCGCACAGCTGGCAGCCGCTCGCCCTCGGCGTCGGCGGCGCGATCGCCTTCCTCGGTGTCGCGGTCGGCTGGTGGCTGATCTACTTCGCCGCCCCGATCATCATGATCGGCCTGTTCGGCTGGGTGTTCGAGTACTACCACGGTGAGAACCGCACCCAGTAGCGACGCACCGAACGAAGCGGGAGCCCGGACCCTCCGTCAGGAGAGTCCGGGCTCCTGCCTTTGCCGCAGTGTCCGTCCCCCATAAGGGTTAGGTGCCGCGCCAGTAAGCTCTCCGTCTCATAACGTGATCGTATGAATCACTCTCCGCGGACCCGTTCCGTCGTCGGCTGCGCCTTGCTGGTGACCGTCCTCGGCGTGGGCGTCACCGCCTGCGGTTCGGACGGCAATCCCCTGTCGGCCAGGCCGTACGACGCAGCGGACCAGATCTCCTTCAACGGCCCCACCGAAGCGGGTGCACGGGTCGACCCGGACAAGCCCCTGGAGATCACCGCCAACGGCGACGACGGCCGGATCACCGACGTCACCGCCCAGGACTCCACAGGGCGTTTCGTGGCCGGCGAACTGGCCGCCGACGGCAGCCGCTGGCACAGCACCTCCCCGTTGGCCGCCAACGCCCACTACACGGTCTCGGTGAGCACGGAGGACGACGACGGCGCCCCCGGCCGCAAGGTCCTCAGCTTCGACACCAGCCGGCCGACCAGCAAGAAGCAGCTGGCCGTCACCTTCGGCCAGAAGCCGGGCGAGTACGGCGTCGGGCAGCCCATCACCGCCCTGCTCGACCAGGGCATCAAGGACAAGGCCCAGCGTGCCGTGGTGGAGCGCGCCCTGCGGGTGGACTCCGTGCCGGCCGTCCAGGGCTCCTGGTACTGGGTGAGCGACAAGGAACTGCACTACCGCCCCAAGGACTACTGGCCCGTGCACGCCACGATCCAGGTGCACAGCAACCTGGACGGGGTGCGCATCAGCGACCGGCTGTGGGGCGGCAAGGCCAAGTCCGTGAAGATCACCACAGGGGACCGGATCGAGGCCGTCACGGACGCCTCGACCCACCAGCTGACGTTCTACGAGAACGGCAAGGAGGTCGAGCAGGTCCCCGTCACGACCGGCAAGCCCGGCTTCGAGACCCGCAACGGGGTCAAGGTCGTACTGGAGAAGCAGTACTTCGTACGGATGCGCGGTACGACCGTCGGCATCGCCGAGGGCAGTTCCGACTCCTACGACCTTCCGGTGTACTACGCCACCCGGGTCACCTGGTCGGGCGAGTACGTGCACGCCGCCCCCTGGTCCGTCGGCTCCCAGGGCTACGCCAACGTCAGCCACGGCTGCACCGGTATGAGTACGTCCAACGCCGAGTGGTTCTTCGACCACATCCACGAGGGCGACATCGTCAGGGTCGTCAACTCCGAGGGCGACCCGATGGAGCCCTTCGGCAACGGCTTCGGCGACTGGAACCTCGACTGGAACAAGTGGCGCGCCGGCAGCGCGCTCGGCAACGGCACCCCGGACGGCCCCGCGCCCCAGGACGCCCTGCGCCTGCAGCCCACGGCGGTGTGAACGCCGCACGGCGCGCGAGGACGCGCGACGGGGCCCTGCCGGGCCTCCGCCGCGCGTCCTCGCGCGTCACGGCCTTTCCTAGGCGCTCAGCAGCCTCTTGCGGCGCAGCTGGGCGGCCAGCGCGGCGGCGAACTCCACCGGGTCGACCGGCAGGGTCACCGCCGCGTCGGCCCGGCTCCAGGTGGCCAGCCACGCGTCCTGGGGGCGGCCCATGAGCAGCAGCACCGGCGGGCAGTTGAACACCTCGTCCTTGATCTGCCGGCACACCCCCATGCCTCCCATCGGCACGGCCTCGCCGTCGAGCACGCAGACGTCGATGCCGCCCTTGGCGAGCTCGCGCAGTACGGCCTCGGGCGTCGCGCACTCGAGGAACTCGACCTGGGGGACATCGGGGGCGGGCCGGCGGCCGGAGGCCAGCCGCACCTGCTCCCTGGTGTTGGAGTCGTCGCTGTACACCAGCACCGTGGCGGTCGGCTGCATGCGTCCTCCGAGACGTCGGCGTCGTACGGGCAGGGCCGTTCGGGCCGGATGTTACTCCCCTGAACACCACGTCAACACCGGTTCGGCGGGCAGCAACACTCCGAACGGCACCCCCCGGAGTGAGGGCGGGATAAGCGACCGACATAATGTCGGTCGTGGCGACAGCAACGACAGTAGAAACCGGGCACGCGCACCCGTCGGTCAACCGGCCGAACCTCACCAGCGTCGGAACCATCATCTGGCTGAGTTCCGAGCTGATGTTCTTCGCGGCCCTCTTCGCGATGTACTTCACCCTCCGGTCGGTGACCGGACCGGCGTACTGGGCGGAGCAGGCGCACGCGCTCAATGTGCCCTTCTCCGCGACCAACACCACGATCCTGGTGCTCTCCTCGCTGACCTGTCAGCTCGGCGTCTTCGCCGCCGAGCGCGGGGACGTGAAGAAGCTCCGTGGCTGGTTCATCCTCACCTTCATCATGGGTGCCATCTTCATCGGCGGTCAGATCTACGAGTACACGGAGCTGGTGAAGAAGGACGGGATCTCCCTGTCCTCCGGCCCGTACGGCTCGGTGTTCTACCTGACCACCGGTTTCCACGGCCTGCACGTGACGGGCGGCCTCATCGCCTTCCTGCTGGTCCTCGGCCGCACCTACGCGGCGAAGAGGTTCACCCACGAGCAGGCGACGGCGGCCATCGTCGTGTCCTACTACTGGCACTTCGTCGATGTGGTCTGGATCGGCCTTTTCGCCACGATCTACCTGATCAAGTAGCCGGGACCGCTCCCGCACATCCAGAAGCATCGACGCAGAAGATCCTGACACCGGGGTAATCCGTGAAAAAGCTCTCCGCACGACGACGCCATCCGCTGGCGGCGGTCGTCGTCCTACTCCTCGCGCTGGCGGCCACTGGGGGGCTGTACGCCGCGTTCGCGCCCGCGAGCAAGGCCCAGGCCGATGAATCCTCCCAGTCCCTGACCATCAAGGAGGGCAAGAAGCTCTACGAGGTCGGTTGCGCCAGCTGCCACGGCACCGGTGGCCAGGGCTCGTCCGACGGCCCCAGCCTGGTCGGCGTGGGCGCCGCGGCGGTCGACTTCCAGGTCGGCACGGGCCGCATGCCCGCCGCCACCTCGCAGGGCCCGCAGGTCCCAAAGAAGAAGAACATCTACACCCAGGCCGAGATCGACAAGCTCGCGGCGTACATCGCCTCGCTGGGTGCCGGTCCCACGGTGCCGACGAAGGAGCAGTACGGCCCGGACGGCGCGGACATCGCCAAGGGCGGCGAGCTGTTCCGCACCAACTGCGCGCAGTGCCACAACTTCACCGGCAAGGGTGGTGCTCTCACCAAGGGCAAGTTCGCGCCGACGCTGGAAGGCGTCGACCCGAAGCACATCTACGAGGCCATGCAGACGGGCCCGCAGAACATGCCGTCCTTCCCCGACACCACGCTGACGGAGAAGAACAAGAAGGACATCATCGCGTACCTGCACGCGGTGGACAGCGACCAGACGACCAACCCCGGCGGCATGGAGCTGGGTGGCATCGGGCCGGTCAGTGAAGGTCTGTTCGCCTGGATCTTCGGTCTCGGCGCGCTGATCGTGGTCGCCGTCTGGGTCGCCGCTCGGACCGCAAAGGCCAAGAAGTCATGAGTAGCCAAGACATTCCAGAAGAGAACCTGCCCGCTGAGCAGGGCCACGCGCACGGCGCCGTGAGCGTCGCGGACGAGGAGAACCCGTTCGCGGACCCGGGGCTGCCGCCCCACGAGCCCCGGATCCAGGACATCGACGAGCGTGCCGCAAAGCGGTCCGAGCGCGTCGTCGCCCTGCTGTTCACGGTGTCGATGCTGGCCACGGTCGGCTTCATCGTCTCGTACGTGTCCATCCCGCACGACAAGTCGATCTTCGTCTTCCCGATCGGGCACGTCAGCGCGCTGAACTTCGCGCTCGGCCTGACCCTCGGTGTCGCGCTGTTCTGCATCGGCGCGGGCGCGGTCCACTGGGCCCGCACCCTGATGTCCGACGTGGAGGTCGCCGCCGAGCGTCACCCGATCGAGGCCCCGCCGGAGGTCCGCGCGCAGGTGCACGCCGACTTCCGCGAGGGCGCGAAGGAGTCGGCCCTCGGCCGCCGCAAGCTGATCCGCAACACGATGTTCGGCGCGCTCACCCTGGTGCCGCTCTCCGGCCTCATGCTGCTGCGCGACCTCGGTCCGCTGCCGGGCACCTCCCTGCGGCACACCCTGTGGGCCAAGGGCAAGCTGCTGGTCAACATGAACACGAACCAGCCGCTGCGTCCCGAGGACGTCGCCGTCGGTTCGCTGACCTTCGCCAAGCCCGAGGGACTGGAAGAGACCCAGGAGGACTTCCAGAACGAGATCGCCAAGGCCGCCCTGATGATCATCCGGATCCAGCCGGACAACATCAAGGACAAGCGCGAGCTGGCATGGTCGCACGAGGGCATCGTCGCGTTCTCGAAGATCTGCACCCACGTCGGCTGCCCGATCTCCCTGTACGAGCAGCAGACGCACCACGTGCTGTGCCCGTGCCACCAGTCCACCTTCGACCTCTCCGACGGTGCCCGAGTGATCTTCGGCCCCGCCGGTCACGCCCTGCCGCAGCTCCGCATCGGCGTGAACGACGAGGGTTACCTCCAGGCGCTCGGCGACTTCGAGGAGCCCGTCGGTCCTGCATTCTGGGAGCGCGGATGAGCACCAACGAGAACAACGAGCGACGCGGCAAGGCGCCGGCCGGCGAGCGGATCGCCGACTGGGCCGACGGCCGGCTGGGGATCTACTCCCTGGCGAAGTCGAACATGCGGAAGATCTTCCCCGACCACTGGTCGTTCATGCTGGGCGAAGTCTGCATGTACAGCTTCCTCATCATCATCCTGACCGGTGTCTATCTGACGCTGTTCTTCCACCCGTCGATGAACGAGGTGGAGTACCACGGCAGCTACGTCCCGCTCCAGGGACAGCTGATGTCCGAGGCGTTCAACTCGACCCTGCACATCTCCTTCGACGTGCGCGGTGGTCTGCTCATCCGGCAGATCCACCACTGGGCCGCGCTGATCTTCCTCGCCGGCATGTTCGTGCACATGATGCGCGTGTTCTTCACCGGCGCGTTCCGCAAGCCGCGTGAGATCAACTGGCTGTTCGGCTTCCTGCTGTTCGTCCTCGGCATGTTCACCGGCTTCACCGGTTACTCGCTGCCGGACGACCTGCTCTCCGGCACCGGTGTCCGCTTCACCGAGGGCGCCATCCTGTCGATGCCGATCGTCGGAACGTACATCTCGTTCTTCCTCTTCGGCGGTCAGTTCCCCGGTCACGACTTCGTCGCCCGGTTCTACTCGATCCACATCCTGCTGCTGCCGGGCATCATGCTCGGCCTGATGGTGGGCCACCTGATCCTGGTCTTCTACCACAAGCACACGCAGTTCGCGGGTCCCGGAAAGAGCGAGAAGAACGTCGTCGGCATGCCGCTGCTGCCGGTGTACATGGCCAAGGCGGGCGGCTTCTTCTTCCTGGTCTTCGGTGTGATCGCGGCGATCGCCGCGGTGACCCAGATCAACCCGATCTGGGCCATGGGCCCCTACCGGCCCGACCAGGTGTCCACCGGCGCCCAGCCCGACTGGTACATGGGCTTCGCCGAGGGTCTGGTCCGCTACATGCCGGGCTGGGAGATCAACTTCTGGGGTCACACGCTCGTCCTGGGCGTGTTCATCCCGCTGGTGCTCTTCGGTCTCGTCCTGGCGGTCATCGCGCTGTACCCGTTCCTGGAGTCCTGGGTCACCGGCGACAAGCGCGAGCACCACATCCTGGACCGTCCGCGCAACGCCCCGACCCGTACCGCGTTCGGTGCGGCCTGGGTGACCGTGTACATGGTCGGCCTGGTCGGTGGTGGCAACGACCTGTTCGCCACCCACTTCCACCTGTCGATCAACGACGTCACCTGGTTCGTCCGGATCTCCTTCTTCGCCGGACCGGTCCTCGCGTTCATCGCCACCAAGCGGATCTGCCTGGGTCTGCAGCGCCGCGACCGTGACAAGGTGCTGCACGGTCGCGAGACCGGCATCATCAAGCGGCTGCCGCACGGCGAGTTCATCGAGGTGCACGAGTCGCTCAGCCAGGAGGCGCTGCACACCCTCACGGCTCACCACCAGTACGAGCCGGCCCAGATCGGTGAGACGGTCGACGAGAACGGTGTCGAGCGCAAGGTGACGTCCGCCGAGAAGCTGCGCGCCAAGCTCAGCCACTCCTACTACGGAGGGGACAACCAGATCCCGAAGCCCACCGTCGAGGAGTACAAGGAGATCACGAGCGGCCACGGCCACCACTGATCCCGGCGTCGCCACGCCACGACGAAGGGCCCCGTCCGGCTTACGGACGGGGCCCTTCGCCCTGTCCGGGGCTGGATAGGGTGGCACCACACTCTTCTTTCACGACACCAGGAGCGTCAGATGAACGCTGTGACCCCCGCTGGAGGCGACACCGCGGCGGGCCGCTCCTGGCCCGTCCTGCTGAACGGCCTGCTGGACGGCCACGACCTCTGCGCCGACGACACCGCCTGGGCCATGGACCTGATCATGCGCGGGGAGGCGACGGACGCCCAGATCGCCGGGTTCATGGTGGCCCTGCGGGCCAAGGGCGAGACGGTGCAGGAGATCACCGGCCTCGTGCGGACCATGTACGAGCACGCCAACGTCATCGAGGTGCCCGGCCCGGCCGTCGACATCGTCGGGACCGGCGGTGACGGCGCCAAGACGGTGAACATCTCCACGATGTCGTCCATCGTCGTCGCCGGCACCGGAGCCCGGGTGGTCAAGCACGGCAACCGCGCCGCGTCCTCCGCCTCCGGCTCCTCCGACGTGCTGGAGAAGCTCGGGATCAATCTGCACCTCACCCCGAAGCGGGTCGCCGAGGTCGCCGACGAGGCCGGCATCACCATCTGCTTCGCGGTGAAGTTCCACCCGTCGCTGCGTCATGTCGCCGCGGCGCGCGGCCAGTTGGGCATCCGGACCACGTTCAACGTGCTCGGCCCGCTGACCAACCCGGCCAAGGTGCGCGCCCAGGCGGTCGGGGTCGCCGACCCGCGCATGGCGCCGATCGTGGCCGGGGTGCTCGCCGAGCGCGGCAACTCCTCCCTGGTGTTCCGGGGCGACGACGGCCTGGACGAGCTGACGACCACGTCCACCTCCCGGGTGTGGGTGGTCCGCGACGGCAAGGTCGCCGAGGAGCGCTTCGACCCCCGGGACGTCGGCATCGACCTCGTCCCCGTGGAAGCGCTGCGCGGCGCCGACGCGGCGTACAACGCCGAGGTCGCCCGGCGCCTGCTGGACGGCGAGCGGGGCCCCGTCCGGGACGCCGTGCTGCTGAACTCGGCGGCGGCCCTGGTCGCCCTCACGCCGGGCGACGCGCCTCTGGCGGACCAGCTGCGCGCCGGCATGGCGAAGGCCGCCGAGTCCCTCGACTCCGGCGCCGCCAAGCGGACGCTGGAGCGGTGGGTGGCCGCCAGCAACGCCTCCTAGGGCCTGTCCGGAGGCGACCGGTCGGCGTCCCGCGATCCGGACTCGGGTTGCGGGGCGCCGATCACTTCGCGTACGTTCCCGTACCAGGTCATGAGTGACAGTCATGAGGCCCCGGCCGACTGTCCGGCAACCCTCCGTCCGTGGCGGGGTGCCCCGGGTGAGGACCAGGTCGTGGGCAGCGAGGTCCGCGGCAAGCGCGGACCCCTCGAGAAACCAGGGGTCCTGGTCGTCGAGGAGCCTTCCGTGAGCAAGCGAATGCGATAGGGCCGCCGAGCCCCGCCTCCGCACACCCTTCTTCTTTCCTTCCGTACGCGCCGCGCCGTACGTCCTCACGGGAGCTCCCCATGTCTGTCCTCACCGCTGCCGCCGACCAGTCCGTTTGTGCCCCGCTGCCCGTTCTGGGACGGGATGTCACCGTCCCGCTCGTCACCGGTGGCGAGGTCACCTACGCCGCGCTCGACTACGCGGCCAGCGCCCCCGCCCTCCAGCGCGTCTGGGACGACGTGGCCGCCTACGCGCCGTACTACGGCAGCGTCCACCGCGGGGCCGGCTACCTCTCGCAGCTCTCCACCGACCTGTTCGAGAACGCCCGCCGCACGGTCGCCGAGTTCCTCGACTGCCGTCCGGCCGACCAGGTGGTCTTCACCCGGTCGACCACGGACTCGCTGAACCTGCTCGCCCGCGCCCTCCCGGCCGACTGCCAGGTCTTCGTCTTCGAGACCGAGCACCACGCCTCCCTGCTGCCCTGGCGGGACGCCCAGGTCACCTTCCTCGACGCCCCGCGCACCCCGCGGCAGGCCGTCAAGACCCTGGAGCGGGCGCTGGCCGACCGTGCGCCCCAGGGCCCGGCCCTGGTCTGCGTCACCGGCGCCTCCAACGTGACCGGCGAGCTGTGGCCGGTGCGCGAGCTGGCCGCCGCGGCCCACGCGCACGGAGCCCGGATCGTGCTGGACGCCGCCCAGCTCGCGCCGCACCACCCGGTGTCGGTACGGGAACTGGACGTGGACTGGGTCGCCTTCTCCGGCCACAAGCTGTACGCCCCGTTCGGCTCCGGCGTACTGGCGGGGCGCGCCGACTGGCTGGCCGCGGCCGCCCCCTACCTCGCGGGCGGCGGCGCCAGCCGCAAGGTCAGCCGGCGCGAGGACGGGGGAGTGGCCGTGGAGTGGCACGAGAGCGCCGCCCGGCACGAGGCCGGCTCGCCGAACGTCATCGGCGCCTACTCCATCGCCTCCGCCTGCAAGGCGCTCACCGAGGCCGGCTTCGACACCCTGGTCGCCCGCGAGCAGCACCTGATCGACACGGTCCGCGCGGGCCTGGCCGAGGTGCCGCAGGTCAGGATCCTCTCCCTCTTCGGCGACGACGCCCCGCGCGTCGGCGTGATCTCCTTCGTCGTCGAGGGCTGGAACAGCTCCCACTTCGCCGCCGCGCTCTCCGCCGAGTACGGCATCGGCGTCCGCGACGGCCTGTTCTGCGCCCACCCGCTGGTACGCACCCTGCTGGGCGCCGACCCGGGGACCCAGGGCGAGTGCGGCGCCCCCGAGGCCGCGCCGGGCGAGAAGTCCCTGAACGCCATCCGGGTCAGCTTCGGCGCGGGCACCCCGGACGAGCACGTCGAGCGTTTCGTGCGGGCGGTCCGCGAACTGGTCAGGGACGGCGCCAAGTGGCGGTACCGCACCGAGGACGGCCGCTGCGTCCCGGCCGTCTGACGGCTCCGGGCGAGCGGGGCAGGGGGGCGGCCGCGCCCGCCCCCCTGCCCCTGTCGGCGTGACGGGCTAGTTGTCCAGCCCGATCGCGAACGCGGCCTCCAGGTCGTGCTGTGAGTAGGTGCGGAACGCGACATGCGTGTCGGTGCCCTCGACGCCGGGGATCTTGCTGATCCGGCCGGGGATGACCTCGGCGAGGTCCTCGTGCTGCCCCACCCGGACCATGGCGATCAGGTCGTAGGTGCCCGTGACGGAGAAGACCTCGCTGACGCTGTCCAGCGAGGCGATCTGCTCCGCGATCTCGGGGATCCGGTCCACGCTGGTCTTGATCAGGACGATCGCGGTGATCACGACTGGTTCTCTCCCTCAGGTGCCGGAGCCGCTGCGGACTTCACTCTAGTCGCCCCTCCGTCCGCCACCACCGCCGCCGCGGAGCCCCTGCCCCGGCCCCGCTCCCGTCCGTAGCGCAGCCACGCGTAGCCGAAGCCGAGGCCGAAGCCGACCAGGTGGGCGAGATAGGCCACCCCGGGCCCCGAGCCGGAGCTGCCCGCCGCGAGCCACTGCAGCGCCGCCCAGAACGGCAGCACCACCCAGGCCGGGAAGCGCATCGGCAGGAAGAACAGGAAGGGGAGGAGACTGGTCACACGGGCGCGGGGGAAAAGGTAGAGGAACGCTCCGAGGACCGCCGAGATCGCCCCGGAGGCGCCCACCAGCGACTGCTCGGAGGCGGCGTTGGCGGCCGCGTAGCCCAGCAGGGCCAGATATCCGCAGCCGACGTAGAAGAGGGTGAACTCGACCCGGCCCATCCGTTCCTCGGTCATGATCCCGAAGACGAAGAGGAAGAGCATGTTGCCGAGCAGATGCACCCAGCTGCCGTGCACGAACAGTGCGGTGGCCGGGGTGAGCGCCTCCCGGACCGGGCGGTGGAACAGGTCGGCCGGCACCACGCCCCAGTGCCGGAAGTACGCCCGCTGCGCGGCGAGCAGGGCGTCCCCGGCGCCGTAGGCCACCGTCAGCCCCGAGGCCGGTCCGAGGACGAAGAGCAGGGAACACAGGACGATGAGGGTGTACGTGGTGGGTGCGGAGGCGCCCCGGACCGCCCTGAGTGTCCTGCCGGCCGCCGTGCCCCACGTGCTGATCATGACTACAGAGCATGACGTAACGGGACGCAGCCTGACAGACCGCCTCGCCGCCGTGGACGGACGGGCGGCGAGGACCCGGCAGGCCGTAGGGTTACGAGCCACACGCGTCGTGGAGCGGCGCGGACCGACCCGAGAAGGAAGCGAACAGGCACGATGACGGTTCCCCTGCCGACCGCCACGACGCGATGGCGCTGCACCCTCTGCGGCAATCTGACCCGCTTCGACGTCACCCGCTCGTCGAAGGTCGTCGAGTACGTCCACCTCGACCTCGCGGGCGAGCCGAACGTGGAGGAGCGCGAGGTGGTCAGTGAGACCATCGAGTCGGTCCGCTGCCGCTGGTGCAACGCGGTGGACCAGGTGGAACTCGTGGACAGGCCGGGCGCCGGCTCCTGAGCGGAGCGGGCCCCGTACAGGTATTGGGGTGTGACGGATGGTGGAGACCGCAGGCGGGGGGCCGGGCGACGGCACCGCTGAGGTGCTTGACCGTCCGCTGCCCGACGGTGTGCGCCGGCGGGTCGTGCAGATCGTCTCGGACGGCTTCGGCGGCCTGACGATGGCGGAACTGCCCGCCCAGCTCAGACAGTACGCCCGCTTCACCCCGACCCGGCGGGCGAAGTTCGCCGGGAACGCGATGGCGGCCGCGCTGGAGACCGAGGCGCTGTTCCGGCAGCGGATCGGGGAGAAGCTCAGAGAGGCGCAGCCGGAGCTCTCCGGCGCCCTCGACTCCGGCTCGCCGCCCCCGGCCGCGGATCCGCTCGACGTGGCGGCCGCGGCCTATGTTCTGCGCCCGGCGGGCTGGGTGAAGCTGGTCACCGCGGCCGGCGAGGAGGCCCAGCGCGCGGACGCCGAGCGGGCCGACGAGGAGAGCCGGGCCGAACTGGAGCGGATGCGCGCGGAACTGGACCGGTCCCGGGAGCAGACCCGGACCGAGACCGAACGGCTGCGCGCCGAACTGGAGTCGGCGAAGCGGGAGGCGGAGGCGCTGCACCGCAAGCTCCGGGCGGCCCTCAGTGACGTCAAGCGCGGCGAGGCGGCCCTGCGCAGGGTGCACGGCGAGATCGACGCCGTGCGCGCCGAGGGGGCCGCGCAGGTGTCGGTCGCGGAGAGCGAGAGCAGACGGCTCAAGGCACGCCTCGGCGAGGCCGAGGCGGCGCTGGAGGCCACCCGCCGGGCGGTCCGCGAGGGCCGCAGCGTCGAGGACATGCGGGTACGGCTGCTGCTGGACACCCTGCTGGACGCCGCCCAGGGCCTCAGGCGCGAACTCGCCCTGCCGCCGGTGTCGATGCGCCCGGCGGAGACCGTGGACGCGGTCGAGCCGGGGCGCATGACCCCGAAGGACATCGCGGCCCGGGCGCTCTCCGAGAACGACCCCGCCATCCTCGACCAGTTGCTCGCGCTGCCGCAGGCGCATCTGGTGGTCGACGGCTACAACGTCACCAAGACCGGCTATCCGCAGATGCCGCTGGAGAAGCAGCGGCTGCGCCTGCTCGGGCAGCTCTCCGCGCTCGCGGCGCAGACCGGGGCCGAGGTGACGTGTGTCTTCGACGGCGCCGAGCTGGCCGCGCCGGTGCTGCTCGCGCCGCCGCGCGGGGTGCGGGTGCTGTTCTCCAAGCCGGGGGTCACGGCCGACGAGCTGATCCGTCAGCTCGTGCGCGCGGAGCCGCCGGGCCGTCCGGTCATCGTCGCGTCGACCGATCGGGAGGTGGCCGACGGGGTCGCCCGGGCGGGTGCCCGTCCCGTCGCCTCTGCGGTACTTCTGAAGCGACTGTCCTGAACGTGCAACGCGCATATGCAATGCCCGAATTGACCGAACCGTCACGCAACGTAGTGTCAATCGGGCATCACCGCACGTGAGTTAAGTGCAAAGAATGCATTGCGTGACGGGTTTTTTGCCGCGAGGATTTGAAGTGATCACAGCGAGGTCACTAGGGTCTGGCCTCGAACCTCCGAACGGGTGATCACTCACAAGAAGGAGTTCGTCCTCAGTGGCGTCCCATCGTCGACCCAAGCAGCCGAGCCGCACGCGTGTCACCGTGCTGACCACCGCAGCCGCCGCTGCCGTCGCGCTCAGCGCGAACGCCGCCGACGCCGCGCCGGGCGAGAAGCTCGGCAAGGACGAGGTCAAGGCGAAGGTCGACAAGCTCTACGAGCAGGCGGAGCAGGCCACCGAGAAGTACAACGGGGCCAAGGAGAAGCAGCAGAAGCTGCAGAAGGAAATCTCCACGATCCAGGACAACGTCGCCCGCGGCCAGCAGGAGCTCAACAAGCTCCGCGACGGCCTGGGTTCCATGGCCACCGCCCAGTACCGCTCGGGCGGCATCGACCCCTCGGTGCAGCTGTTCCTGTCCTCCAACCCGGACGACTACCTCGACAAGGCCTCCACGCTCGACCAGTTGAGCAGCCAGCAGGTCGAGGCGCTGAAGAAGATCCAGGACAAACAGCGCGAACTCGCCCAGGAGCGCGCCGAGGCCACCGAGAAGCTCAAGGACCTGGCCGCCACCCGCACCGAGCTGGGCAACAAGAAGAAGGAAGTCCAGGGCAAGCTCGCCGAGGCGCAGAAGCTCCTGAACACCCTGACCGCCAAGGAGAAGGCGGCCCTCGACGCCGAGCAGGCCCGCGCCAACCGCTCCTCCACCGAGCGCGTGGACCTCAAGGACGCCCCGCCCGCCTCCGGACGCGCCTCGGCCGCCTTCGCGGCCGCCCAGAGCCAGATCGGCAAGCCGTACGTCTACGGCGCCACCGGCCCGTCCTCCTTCGACTGCTCGGGCCTGACCTCCTGGGCCTACGCCCAGGCCGGCGTCTCCATACCGCGCACCTCCGAGGCGCAGGCCAACGCCGGCACCCGGATCTACAACCAGTCCGACCTCAAGGTCGGCGACCTGGTCATCTTCTACGGCGACATGCACCACGTCGGCCTGTACGCGGGCAACGGCCAGGTGCTGCACGCGCCGCACACCGGTGCCGTGGTCCGCTACGAGGCGATGGGCAACATGCCGTTCCAGTTCGGCGTCCGCATCTGAGCCCCGCGACACCGGCCAGGAAGCGCCCGAACGGGCGAATCCGGTGAACCGGAACTGACTCCACGCCCCGCCGTTGACCTGCGTCACCGGCGGGGCGTCAGTGTGTGTTGACGCCGCGGTCTTTGGCCGGGGGCCGTCCGCACGGCTACTGTCTGGCGCGTTTCCCCGGCGCTGGGGCCTCCCCGTCCCCGGCGCCGGGGAACGGTCCTCCGTCCGCCAGCAGAAGGACTGCCATGGGGTCCCATCGCCGTCTTCCACCGTCCGGGTTCAACCGCGGCGCGGGCGCCGCCCTGTGCGCGCTGTCGGCCGCGGCCGCCGCACTCGGCGCCGTACCGGCCGACGCAGCGCCGCACGACGGCACCCGTGCCGAGGTGGACCGCCTCTACGAGGAGGCCGAGCGGGCGACCCAGGCCTACGACAAGGCGGACGAACGGGCCGACACCCTGCGCCGGGAGGTCAGGGACGCCCAGGACCACATCGCCCGCCAGCAGCAGCGCGTCAACTCCCTGCGCGAGCGGCTGGGTTCGCTGGCAGGCGCCCAGTACCGCTCGGGCGGCATCGATCCGACCGTCGCCCTGCTCTTCTCCGACGACCCCGGCGACTACCTCGACAAGGCGGCCACCCTCGACCGCATCGGTGCCCAGCAGGCCGGGCAGCTGCACGAGTTGCGGTCCGCGCTGCGCGAACTGGCCCAGGAGCGGGCCGAGGCGGAGGACAAGCTGTCCGCCCTGGAGCAGAGCCGCAAGGCGGTCGCCACGCACAAGCGGACCGTGGAGCGCAAGCTCGCCAGGGCCCGCCGGCTGCTGGAGTCCCTGCCCGCCGCCGACCGCGCCGCCTACGGCCGGGCCTCCCGCGCCGGCCGCGGCGACCTGCCCGGCCTGGCCGACCTGACCGGCTCCGCAGCGCCCGACGCCCGTGCGGCGGCCGCCCTGGCCGCCGCCCGTTCCGCCCTGGGCCGCCCCTACGTGTGGGGCGCGACCGGCCCCTCCGGCTTCGACTGCTCGGGCCTGATGCAGTGGTCGTACGCGCACGCGGGCATCCACCTGCCGCGCACCTCGCAGGAGCAGCGGCTGGCCGGCCGGCGGGTCCCGCTGTCCCAGGCGCGGCCGGGCGACCTGGTGGTCTACCGCTCCGACGCCAGCCACGTGGCCATGTACGTCGGCAACGGGCAGGTGATCCACGCGCCCTACCCGGGTGCGCCGGTGCGCTACGACCCGGTCGGGATGATGCCGGTCTCCTCCGTGACCCGCCCCTGACGTCCGGCCCGGCGCCGTACGATCGAGAAATGGCTCACGGCGGACGGGCGGGGCGCGCGCGGCGGGTGTGGCGCGCCGCGGCGGCGGGGCTCTGCCTGCTGCTCGTACCGCCCCTGTCCGGCTGCGGCGGGCGGACGGCGGCGGACTCGGCGCGGGCCGAGGTGCAGCGGGTGCTCGACCGGCGGTCGGCGGCCCTGCTCGGGCACGACGAGAAGGCGTACGGCACCACGGGCACCCGGACCGGCTACGTCCGGCTGCGCGCGCTGCCGCTGGCCTCCTGGAGCTACCGGGTGACGGCCGTGCACCGCGCGGGCACGGGCTCCACCGCCGACGCGGAGCTGCGCTACCGGATCGCCGGCTACGACCGGTCCTCGGTCAGCGTCCCCCGCACCCTCGCGCTCAGCCGCACCGCCGACGGCGGGTGGTACGTCACCGCCGACAAGCCGGCGGGCGGCGCCGGGCAGCAGCTGTGGGACCAGGGCGCGGTGTCCGCCGTGAAGGGCGCCCACAGCCTGGTCCTCGGGACCGGCCGGAGCACCGCCGACCTGCGCGAGTACGCCCGGCTCGCGGACCGCGCCGTGCCGGCCGTCTCCCAGGAGTGGGGCACCCGCTGGACGCGCCGGGTCGTCGTCCTCGTCCCGGGCTCGCTGTCGGGCATGGCGGCCCTGCTGGGCTCGCCCGCCTCCAACTACCGGGGCATCGCCGCCGTCACCACCGGCGAGGCGGGCGGCTCGGGCCGGGCGCCCGCCGACCGGGTGGTGGTGAACCCGGAGGCGTACGCCATGCTCGGCCGCGTCGGCAAGCAGGTCGTTTTCACCCACGAGACGACCCATGTGGCCACCCGCGCGGACACCGGCGCCGCCACCCCGCTGTGGCTCTCCGAGGGCTACGCCGACTGGATCGGCTACCTCGGCACCGGCCGCACGCCCGCCGAGGCCGCACCGGAACTCGCCCGCGCGGTCCAGGACGGGCACGTGCCGCCGGCCCTCCCGGCCGACAAGGACTTCGGCTTCAGCAGCGAGCCGACCCACCTCGCCCAGGCCTACGAGGGCGGCTGGCTGGCCTGCCGGATGATCGCCGACGACTGGGGGCAGGCGAAGCTCGGCGCCTTCTACCGGGCCGTCGGCGCCCACCCGCGGCGGGCGGGCGCGGTCGAGGACGCGCTGCGGAAGGTGCTCGGCACCACGCCCGGCGCGTTCACCGCCGAGTGGCGCGCGTACGTGCGCGGCCAGCTGTCCTGACCGGCCGGCCACCGGTCAGCGGCACCGGCGCCCAGGACACCCAGGACACCCGGGTCCGGCTGGGTCCGCTGGGTCCCCAGCGTCTTCAGACGGGCCGGCCGAGCACCGCGAGGGCCTCGCGCAGCCACTCCCGTTCGGCCGTGCCGGTGGCCCGGGCGACCCGCAGCATGCCCTGCCGGAACAGGTCGCCGGCCTCCTCCGCGGGCACCGGCTCGCCGTCGCGGTGGAAGAAACTGCTCGGCGTCTCCAGGAAGTCCAGGCGGCGGCGCAGGACGGCGGCCTGTTCGGCGGGGTCGGGCAGGTGCCGCAGGAAGGCCAGGACCGTGTTGAAGCGGACCTGGTCGGTGATCTCGGTCTGCCGGGGGCCGCGCAGCCGTTCCAGCAGGTCCGCCCGGCCCTTCGCGGTCAGCGACAGCACCCGGCGCGGGGCCGCGCTCACCCCGTCCTCGGTGCGCTGGTCGAGCAGCCCGGCGGCGACGAGCCGGTTGATGGCCGGGTAGAGGGCGCCGTCGCTGACCGGGCGGACATGGCCGCTCAGCGCCCTGATGCGCTCCTTGAGCTCGTAGCCGTGCAGGGGTTCCTCGGCCAGGAAGCCCAGGATCGACAGCTCCAGCACGGTGACTCCTCCCGGCTCCTCCCACAGCGGACGCGGTAGGCATGCTAGCGGTGGCGCCGGTGTCAGCGGACCCGGGTCTCCCGCGCGGGGGCCGTCCGGCGCGGCCCCGGGGGTACGGGCGCGGGCGGGGCCGTGGACCGCCACAGCGCACGGGCCGCCGTCAGGGAGGCGGCGAGCAGCAGGCCGTTGCGGAGCAGCAGCAGAAGCACGCCGTGGAAATCGCCGGCCACGACGTGCTCGAAGCCGACCGGGAACTCCAGGACCGTCAGCGGGCAGGCCGGCAGGATCAGCACGGCCGGCGCCGCCATGCGGCTGGTCCGGGAGCACAGGCACACCGCGGCCAGGCCGACCAGCCACACGAGGTACTGCGGGCTGATCACCCGGCTGGAGACGGTGAACAGCAGCACCGCCGTGAAGGCCGCGTCGGCGAGCGTCTGCGCCGTGAGCCGGGCCGCCCGCAGCCGCCACAGCACCAGCCAGCCGAGGGCGGCTCCGGTCAGTGCCAGCGCGGCGCCGCTGACCAGGGCGACTCCGGGGCCGAGGAACTCGACCGACCCGTAGTTGAGCAGCACCGCGCCCGGCCAGCCGAAGTGCCGGGCCACGTGGAGGACCAGGCCGCCCAGCGACTCCACCTCGGTGCCCCGGTCCCGCTGGAAGCCGAGGAAGGCGAACGCGCCGGGTGCGGCCGCCGCCGACAGGGCCGCGAGGCCCGCCGCGGTCAGCGCGGCCGCCGCCCACGCCCGCCGTGGGGCGCCCGCGAGGAGCAGCGCGGGCCACACCTTCAGCAGCGCGCCGAAGGCCGCCAGCGCACCCATCAGCCGGGGGCGCCGGACCCCGGCGAGCAGCGCCGCCACGGCCACCGCGGTCACCATCAGGTCGTAGCGGGCGTACACCGTCGGGCCGAGCAGCGGCACACCCGCCACCCAGGCCCAGGCGCCCCGCGGCGACCGGCCCGGCCGGCAGCCCGCCCACAACACCAGCACGAGGACGGCCAGGTCGGCGAGGCAGACCAGGGCGAAGAATGCGTGCGGGT
>NZ_JAJSZC010000158.1:0-18560 GCF_036815105.1 Streptomyces sp. IBSBF 3136 | reverse complement strand
GCAGGAGGCAGAGGGGTTCAACCCGCGCCTCACCACCCTCATCGCTGTCTACCGGGCCGCTCGCCAGCATCGGGCAAATGCCCCGAAGTGAAGTTCGGAACGTCGGCGGCCCTGCGCCGGGAGGAGGGCGACCTGCCCGGCATCATCGCTGGCGCCGCCCGGCTGCGCACCATGCTCCAGCACCTGACCAGCCCTCCACTGCCCTCTGCGCGAAGCCAGCCCGGCCCACGGGGCGGCCTCTTCCGCTGCTGACCACGTGCTGACCTGTCCCAATGCCCGCCGCGCCAGCGCCCACCTGCCCCGCACTGCACTCCAGCCGGCCCGACATCAGCCGCGGAGCGGGAGAGCTGTGGCGTGCCATGCGGATCAGGCTCGCCCGCGGCCCGCGGCGCATGCCCTGACCGCCACTACGCGAGCCACCCCCGCTGCGCCGCCCCACGGCATCAGAGGCGCCGAAGAGAGTGGGCTTGGCCCACCCGTGAGGGAGCGTCAGTGGGCAGTGCGATGCTGACGCCGACAACTCCGCTTACGTTGATCCATGGGGGGCCGATGCCTGGTGGACGACTGGGTCCTGACGTATCCTCGGTCGGCTTCGACTCTGCTTGGTGTGCGACCGACCTGGGTGCATACCGGCCCTGCCGTTACACGTATGAGTACTACCCCTACGAGAGCCTGCCGCCTGTCGACTCCACCGGGTTCACGGGCGTCTTTCAATGGCTCGGTGGGACGGGCGAGCCTGTGCCCGAACGGGTCACGGCGCTCGATCGCCTGGCAGAGAACCTGGCGGCCGAGGGCTTGACGCTGCCAAGGGACTTCGCCACCTTCCAGGCCGATTCCACGCTGCACTCCTCGCTGGATGAGGTTTCGGTGACTGGCTGCTGGACCGCTGTCTCGGAGCCTCTGCCCAGTCCGGTCGAGCCTGGTGCCTTCCTCGTGCGCTTCCTGCGGGATCAGCAGGACTGCGTCATCTGGTACCTCTACCTGCGTCCTTCGGGTGAGGTGTTCGTGGTGCACTCCTGGCTCGACTACGCATATGAGTACGAGGCACGGCGCGACGGCGAGGAGACGCAGTCCGATCTCGACGATCCGCAGGAGCAAAGGGCCGCGATTCTCTGGTGTGCACTTCGTTCGAGGAGTTCGCATATCGGTTCTGGATCGAGAACCGTCTCTGGCATGCCCTCAGCGGTGATGACCTGTCGGGACTCGAGCCTGAGGTGCAGGATTACTTGAACCACTACGCACCGCCCGGGACACGCACATGACCCTGCAGTGAACGAGATGCCGCCGTACTCGTTGAAGTGCTCAGCCATGTACGGATGAGTGCTCAACTCGGTGTCCGGCTACCTCGGAGACCCCAGAGAAGGGTCTCCTTGTTGTCTGAGCCGGGGAGAATAGATGATCGGCTCATGCCCATGAGCCGCAGTGCCTTCAACGGCGTTCCTTTGACCACGCTCTTCCCTCTGCTGTCGTCTGCCGACGTGGAATCTCTGAAGCATTCGGCCCGTACCATCGATGCGGCTCGTGCCGATGGAGAGGGGGCGGAGTGGGAATGGGCACTGCAGCACGCGGTCTTCCCGGGCACGCAGCCATGGACGCCGATCGTCCTCGGCCTGAATGTCATCGAGCATGCGGCCGAGGGTGATCAGCTGGAGTTCCTGCTTCAGGTGGTGTGGACAGACCTGGGCCAGCTCGCAGTCGACGCGGCGGTGAACGTGGCCTGCTGGTGCGACACCGATCACGCCACTCATGACGTCGACGCTCGCAGGCTTGTCGTCGGCGAGGAGAACTCGCTGCCCGGCGCGTTCCAAGCTGGCGCTGAGCGTCTGATCGGATGGCTTGCCGATCCGCGCGACGCGGATTACTGGCGTGGCCGAGCGGGCCTGATGGCCCGCCAGCCCTGCTGACAAGCCATCTCAATGGGCGATCGGGGAAGGGGAAAATACGCTGGGCGGGTTGGTGCTGCAACGGTTGCATGCCGCCGTGGAGGCGGACGTCTGACCGCGTCCAGAGCATGCTCGCCAGCCTGCCCGCGCTCCTCTACGCCGGTCCCGTTCCAAGACCGGGCACCGGCCTACTGCGCCACCCGGAAGCGGGTAGCCCATAGTTGACCGACACCAGCACAACCAGAATGGACGATCGTGACGACCGCGCACACCGCACCCCCTCCCGAGCGCGTCCCGGGGCGCGCCTGGACGGTCCGGCTCACCGGCTACGCCGACCGCTCCGCAACCGTCTCCTGCAGCAACACAGCCTGCACGATGCCCGCCAGGTCCAAGGACCTGGCGGCCCTGCGCAGGTTCGCCGCGCAGCACGCCGCCGCTCACGCGAAGGCGGCCACCGTCCGCGCCAACGCCTGATGCCACTGCGGCTCCACCGGCTGCTGGGCCCAGGAGGACTTCGAGTTCCTCATCGGTGATCGCCTGGGCGGCTGAGTGCAGTGACTGAAGGAAGAGTGTGCGCTCACGCTCCTCGTCACGGGCGAAGTCGGCGTGGAGGAGGTGAAGGTAGCGCCCGATGCCGTTGGTTGCGGGCATGACGTAGCGCCCGATGACGTCGAGCACGTACCGGCTTCGCCATCGGATGAACGCCCCCGTCCCTGCTACCGTGTGGAGAGAACGAGACTACGGGGCAGCGCGAGCCGTCCACAGTCCGCATCAGCGCCGTAGGGTCGCCTGCACGGGGATATCGCCGCTTGATCGCCGAGAGTGCGCGGCAGCGCCTTGTCAAGGCCACCCAAGATCCCTGACACCAACGCCCGACACCAACAGGCGCGAACGTCGCCAACCAGCGCCGAACCTCGGCGGCCAGCCAGTCGCGGCTCAGAGCGGCTTGACCTATGTCGACGGCGACCGATGATCGACCTGATAAGGATGAGGTCAGACCTCAAAGCCCTGGCGTCGTATGGACGCCCAATCGGCCAGCGCTCCTCACACTTGACTCCGTCATTGTGACCCCGCTGACCTCAAAGGCGAGTCGCGGCGCCGACTTCATCCGTCCGCTTGCTGTCTTCCTCGGCTATCCAGAGGAGGATGGCCGTATCGGCGCCTCCGACCTCGACAATACGGGTGTCGTGCACGAGGGCCCCCAAGCCGTGCTCTTCGTCCCACGGGCAGGTGCCCTCGAATCCGACGTACGGCTTGCCATCCTTGGAAGCCTGGTGGACGTAGATGGACTTGATGCTGATCAATGACTTCAGCTCCTCAGCCCGGTCAAGAGCGGGCAGGTCCTCGGGATCCAGTCCGTCGGGGTTGGCACAGATCGCTTGGTAATAGGCGAACAGCCCGGCCAGGAGGGAGTCCATCAGGCGCTCGAGGTTGGCCACCGTCCATGCCACCGATACGATCTCCGACTCATCCAGCGGGTGGTCGTCCCTGCCCTCAGGGGCGAAGTAGAGGGAGACCAGCTGAGGCACGGGCGATGTATTGGTACGTGCGTAGGCTGACGTCCACCCCCGGGTGGGTAGGTGGACCCTCGTTCGCCAGGAGAACTCGTCCCAGACAAAGGCAGACCTGTCCATGGCGCAGTTCTACACGACGGGGCGACGGGTCCTCCCTGGGCCGCTACGGATCAGAAGGTTGCACCAGGTAGAGACGGTCTGGCGTCGTGCCAGGCCGTCTCAGTTTCCGTCTCATTCAGCACCGTTCGCGGCCGTTCAAGCGAGACCCCAAGTCATCCCCGCATCGTCAGCCAGCCGACCATGAACGCAGGTGAACGCCCCTGCACGTGGCCCCACGAGCCACCAACAGACGTCTACGCAATGCGCCCCGCCCCCGCAGTTGGTCGGCCAGTCACCGCTACCCGCGAGCTGTTGGGCCATATCGGGCAGCTCTTCATCGTGCCCGGCAACTATTGGTCAGAACCCCACGCAGGCTGATCTAGGGTGCCCGTCTTATGGTTCCGGGATGAGCAACTCTGCTGCGGCTGCTGTCCTCACAACCGCTAAGTGCCTGAAGGCATACGTGCGGTGCGTACTTTGCTGGGCATCGCAGACACCCGCCAGGCAGAGGTCGACTTCGAAGCCGTGATCAGGTCGCCGGATGTCCTGAAGTGGCGCCGTTGTAACCCCTCGGCACACAGGCAAGAACCGGTTCACTGGGCACCGGCATGGCTGCATGGCGTGCACCACCGCCGCGGCCTCGGCCACGGTCGCCGAGGACGGCCTCTGCCCGTCGCTCGGGCTGCCCCTGCTGGGGCGGCTGGCCGACCGGCGCGGCCTGCCCCTGCCCTGCCACCTGGGCGCCGTGCTGGTCGCGGCGGCACTGAGCGCCCTGGCCCTCGCGGGCACCGCCAGCCTCCCCTTCACCGCGCTGTGTGTCGCCGTGGCCGGAGCCGGATGCCCGCCCCTCGAAGGCAGCCTGCGATCGCTCTACCCAGCGGTGCTGCCCGATGCCGCCCACGTGCGCACCGCCTACACCCTGGACTCCTTCACCCAGCAGATCGTCTACGTCGCAGGCCCTGCCCTCGCCGTCGCCACCGCGACCTTGCGCCGCCCCCGGCGGCGGCCCTCGCCCTGGCGGCCGCAGCCACTTGGACCGGCTCCCTCGTCTTCGCCACCGCGCGCCCCGCCCGAGCCTGGCGCGCCGTGGCCCGCCGCCCGGACCCGCTAGGCGTGTTGCGGCCGCCCGCCATGCGCCTGCTGCTGTGCGCGCTGGTCTTCCTCGGCGGCACGGTCGGGGCCCTCGACGTGGCCGGGATCGCCGTGGCCGGGCGGCAGGACGCGGCCTGGCTGGCAGGCGCGCTGCCCGCGACGTTCTCCGCCGCCGGACTGCTCGGCGGCGTGATCTTCGCCCGCCTCCAGCCCGCTGCCGCCCCCAGCCACGGCACCTGCTGGTGCTGGCAGCCCTGTTCGCGGCCGGATGGCTGCCGTTGCTCGCCCCGCTCCCGGCCCCGGCCGTCCTCGCCCTGGCGATGCTCCCGGGCACCCTGTTCGTCCCCCTGCTGACCGTGGCCAACCTGACCGTCACCGCGCTCGCCCCGCCGGGCACCTCGACGGAGGCGGTCGGCTGGATGTCCAGCGCGATCCGCCTGGGCGTGGCCAGCGGCACGACCCTGGCCGGCCCGCTCGGCGGGCACTTCACCCTCCCGCTGCTGGCCGCCGCCCTGTGCGCGCTCCTGCTCTCGGCCCCCACCCCTGCCGCGGCCGCACCGGCCGCCGCCTGAAGTCCGCACGCACCGACCCCCCAGGGAGTGGTCCCCCCTCACGGAACGCCGTCCCCGATCGCCATGCCGGGCCCTGGCACGCCCGGGCCCGGCACCGGTTGCGGGCCGCTGCCCGGCTGGAGGCTCCCCTTCACTACCACCGAGCAAGGGGAGAATTGCCGTGCCGTTCCCGTCCGCCCTCCGCCGCACCAAGTCCGCGCACCGCGCCCGGACCATGACCGTCGTCACGGCCGTGGCCGCCTCCTCGATGCTCGGGCTGTCGCTCGCCGCGGCCGCGCCGGCGAGCGCGGTGACGGGCTCCGCGTGCACGCCCCAGGTCAAGCTCGACACCCGGGTCACCGCCACCGTCAACTTGCGCACCCGGCCGGGCACCAGTCACACCAGCCTCGGGCTTGCCTTCCGCCACTCTCGTGACAACTACTCCGACGAGTGCCTGTGCTTCCTGTTCTTCGTCCTTGAGGCCGTCTGATCAGTGCGTGAGTCAGAGCCGGTTGAAGGGGCGCAAGGCCACGAGATGATCGCGTCATGAATGAGATCGTTCTGATGTCGGACCCGACGGTCGCAGCCGTGCCTGTTCAGGAGTGCGGCGAACGGCTCGTGGATCTGCGACGAGATGGCCACCTGCTGGTTGACGAGCGGAAGTGGCAGGACTCCGCTGGTGCCTTCGCCCATCTGCGAGAAGGAGTGCTCGACCGCCTCATCAAAGCACAGACACAGCTACCTCAAGGGATGAGGCTGCTGTTCGTCGAGGGTTATCGCCCGCCCTCCCTTCAGCGTCACTACTTCGACAAATACGCAGCCCAACTGCGTGCTGAGCATCCGGAATGGGCTGCAGACCAGGTCCGCTCGGCAGCCAGCCGCTACGTGTCCCCTCCCGAGATTGCACCGCACAGTGCCGGGGCAGCTGTTGACCTTACCCTTGCTGATGACGACGGGTGCGAAATCGACATGGGTACGCGTATGAACGCGACTCCGGAGGAGAGTGCGGGTGCCTGTTACACGCAGGCCGACAACATCAGCGCCAAGGCTCGCTCCCATCGGGACATCCTGAGCACCGCTCTCACTGCCGTGGGCTTGGTCAACTACCCCACTGAGTGGTGGCACTGGTCATACGGAGACCGCTACTGGGCCTTGGAGACAGGAGCGTCAGTCGCCCACTACGGAGCCAAGGAACTCGACCAACCTCAGACTTCGCACTCGCACCAGAAGTAGTTCAGCACCGGGCGCCGGCCGACTGCCTCGGTCGGCACCCGAGGAAAGGACATGCTTTTTGAGAGGAACCCGGCATGACATGGCGTGAGACAGCCTGAAGAGCAGCAGGCCAAGGCGATGTCTATGACGTGGATTCCGAGATCCTACAGCCGGCCAAGGGCCCGCGCCGTGGCACACCCCCCTCCGGGTGCCCGGACGCGAGCCCTGCGCGTTGCCACCCGCGCCGCGCCCTTTGCCGCGAGCCGCCCACGGGCCGTGCCCGCGGCTTGACGGCCGCCCGAGTTCGTCCTGGACGCAAGCATTCAGCCCCACCAGTCGTCGCCGGTGTGCCAGCGCCGCACCCAGTCCTCGAAGCCCCACGCCTGGTCGCCGGGCACCGGGATAGCGCCGACGTCGGCGATCATCCACACCTCGCCGCGGCGGAGGCCGGTGGTCAGTAGGAGCCAGAACGACGGCCCGTCCTCGGCCCCGAGAACGATGGACCCCTTGTTGAACGCGGCGTCGATCCGCGGGTCCTCGGGGTCGGCACTCTCGTCGTCTTCCCACGGCCACGCCGCGCTCAGGGGGAACGGTTCGCCCGGCTGCCGCGGGCCGGGGTCGGGCCACGTGTCGGGCAGCCAGCCGAGCGGCTGGAGACCGCCATCGCCGGCGGGGCCCAGGCTCGACCCGTTGCTGACTTCCGCGATGAAGGTCCTGTACGGTTCCGGCAGGACCACCCCGTTCTCCTGCTCCCACTCCGCAACGGCCTCAAGCCCGAGCGCCGGCTCACGCCATTCCGGAGGGAACGCCGAGCGCAGGAAGTCGAGAGTGGCTTCGTCGGGACGCAGGTCACGTATGTCGGTCA
The DNA here is from genome assembly GCF_036815105.1 of Streptomyces sp. IBSBF 3136. Classification (NCBI taxonomy): domain Bacteria; kingdom Bacillati; phylum Actinomycetota; class Actinomycetes; order Kitasatosporales; family Streptomycetaceae; genus Streptomyces; species Streptomyces sp. IBSBF 3136. Next base: position 11,344 of record NZ_JAJSZC010000158.1, on the reverse strand, counting down.
CCGAAGCATGCTGGCAGAAGGGACTGACAGCCCATCACGGGGCGCCTCATCCCGAAGCCGCACCCCACCACGGCCACCGGCGGCACAGGAACACACCGTGAGCGACGAGCCGGTTGGACGGTTCGCCGTACGGACCGAGCCGGGAGCGCGAACCCGGATCTGTCCCGCACCCCAGACCGCTGCCCCAACTCCCCTCCCACCGCAAGGGAAAAGCGAATCATGCCCGCTTCTGTCCCTGGCGGGCCGGGGTCGCTGCTGCTGAGATCACCTCTGTCCGACCGATGCTTCACCCTCTCGAGGAGCCTGCGCTTTTCGATGACATCGGCGACTGCTCGAGCCGACGCGTCCAGCGCATCGAGGTGACGCGAGGGGGACTCCATCTCGACGAGTGTCCTGAGGTCGTCGAGCATTGCGTCGACGCTGGGGACAGTTGTGTGCATGATCATGCGGGAAGCGTAGTTACCTCTTCGGTGCTCGATGCTGGACAGATGGCGACCTGATGCCCGGCGCCGGGTACGGGCCCATGCACCGCAGCGGCATCCGTGCCGTCCTGGCACGCCAGGGAGGAGGCCCGCCGCGTCGCGCTCGGCCTGCGTGCTCTGCAGGGAATGAGCTGGCCGTGTGTCCGGCCCGTACCGCGAGGAAGATGGACATAGGGCTCCCGTTCCGTGTAACCCCCCGAGCCGGGACGGGAGCCCCTGCCTCAACGACGAAACGGGTCTCTGCCGGTGACGGAAGCCACGGGCAGGTGCGAGGTGGCCGGTCGGAGTCCAGGTCTTCGGTGCTGTCGCCTGGCGGCGCTGGTGGGTGCCCGTCGTTCTGGCCTCCGCCGCCGGACCGTCTCGGCACCGCGGGAACCACCCGGGACCGGTTCTGCCCGAACTGCCAGCAAGAGGTGGCTGGACACCCTGCTCCTGGGGGAGGAGCGTCCACGCCTTCCCAGGGCCGGTGGAGAGGATCGCCCCGCTTTCGGTATCCACGGGTGGCCGCGACGACGGATCCCTGATCGCCGGACGCTCTGCGGGCGTCAGGACCCGCAGCTGCTGATCTCGTCGGAGTCGTCGCAGCAGCGGCCCGCGGCGCCCGTCCGTTTCGGCCGTTCGTGTCGAGCCCTGCGCGCGTAACTGCCCGCCTCCTTCCGCTCGGCAAGATTGTTTTCGGAGGATTTCGCGGTACTTGCCCTAGGGAAAGGGACGGGCGGATTCCGGCCCGCATGTGAACTGATTCCGTGGGCACGGCAAGCATCTTTGTGTAATTCCTGTGACAACTTGTGTGGGCCCGGTGGCTGTTGGAGCTGGCGGGGTCTGTCTCTCATGGGGGAAAGTCATGCGCACACGTGCCTCGAGCACGTCTCTTCGGCATGCGCGGAAGAGATCAGGAGCGGCTGCCGCCGTGGCGGTGGTGACTGCGGCGGCGCTGGCAGCGGCGGTCCTGCCGGCCGCGACGGCGACAGCGGCCGACGGCAAACCCGTGTCGGCGTGGGGCAAGGGCAGCCCCGACTTCACGATGCCGGCGGTTAAGGTCGGCCCGAACCGGCCGGTGAAGTCTGAGCCGTCGAAGAACCCGAAGAACTCCGCGTACGCCCAGTGGCTGCGCGAGCAGCGCGCCCACGCCAATGGCGCCGCCTCGAGCTCTTCGAGCAAGCGTGAGTCCGCCGGTGTCGCCGTAGGCGCGTCGCTTATGAACCTCGTCCCGGAAGGCCAGGGCAACGTGCCCTGGCACCGCTACACCAGCTTCGCGATCACGGACACCCTCAAGGCGAAGATCGACTACTCCACCGGCAACCTGATGCTGACGGCGACGGACTTCGACATCGCCGGCGTCGGGCAGCGCCTGATGCTGGCGCGGACGTACAACTCGCTGGACGCCCCCTACGGGCGGATATCGCAACGCTGGTGGCAGCAGTACGAGCGCTACCTGTCGATTTCCAGCAGCGAGGTGGTCTTCTACGACGCCTCGGGCGCGACGGTCCGCTTCACCAAGAACAGCGACGGCTCCTTCACCACGCCGAAGGGGTACTCGGAGGACCTGAAGAAGAACTCCGACGGCACCTACACGCTGTCGAAGTGGAAGTCGGGCACCAAGGAGACGTACAACGCCAACGGCTGCCTGACCAAGATCACCGACCGCAACCATGGCAGCATCACCGTCGCCCAGCACGACGAGAGCGGCGAGAACAAGGGGTTCAAGCTCACCGAGAACCGCTCGGGTCGCTGGATCGACCTTGTCAAGACAGATGCCTCGCAGTGGCAGGCTAAGGACAACACCGGTCGTACCGCCGTCTACAACCTCGACCCGAGCGGCAACCTGGCCACCACCACCGACACCGAGGGCAAGACCGTCACCTTCGGCTACGACGGCTCCGGCCGCGTCGACAAGATCACCACCGCCGAGGGCCGCGTCACCGTCTTCACCTACGACGACACCGACCGCGTCACCTCGATGCTGCGCGCCACCGGCTTCAACGCCTCCGGCAGCACGGGCCCGACCTGGACGTACACCTACAGCGCAGCCTCGCCGACGGCCGCCGGGACGACCACGGCCAAGGACCCGGAACTGCACGCCACGAAGTACGAGCACGACGGCGACGGCCAGGTCACCGACGTCACCGACGCCCTGGGCCACAAGCGGTCCACGAAGTTCGACGCCAACCACAACATCGACACCGCCACGGACGCGATGGGCTCGGGCACCACCCCGGGCAAGGTCACCGACTACGGGTTCGACTCCCGCAACAACCTGGGAACTGTCACCGCGCCGACCGGCGGCAGGACGGTCAACTCCTGGCAGACCATCGCCGGCGGCGACGTGCCGAAGGACTCCACCAACGCCGACGGCGAGAAGACGAGCTTCACCTACGACACGGCCGGCAACACCACCTCGGTCGCCCAGACCGGTGCCGGCGGCGGCAGCGTCTCCTACGACTACAACCCCGCCACCCCGAGCTGCGGCGGCTTCGAGGGCCAGCGCTGCGCGCAGAAGACGAAGATGACGTCGTCCAAGACGGTGCAGACCGACTTCCACTACGACGCCAAGGGCAACCTGGAGTGGGCCAAGCCCCCGGCGCCGCTGGACAAGACGACGTACACCTACGACGACCTGGGCCGCACCGCGTCGGCCACGGACGCGCGCGGGATGACCGTCAGGTACACGTACGACAACATGGACCGCATCCGCACCGTCACCGCGCCGAACTCGGTGAAGGTCGAGTACTGGTACGACGGTGACGGCAACCTGGTCCAGCGCTCGGACGGCACGGGGACGGTGAAGTACGACTTCGACCCGCTGCAGCGCGAGACGGTCCGCCACCTCCAGGACGGCTCCCAGACCCTGCTCGCCTACACGGCGGCCGGCAACGTGGACTACTACCAGGACCCGGCCGGGAAGGTCGACTACACCTGGAACGAGGTCAACAAGCTCACCGAGCTGAAGGACCCGCAGGGCGCGGTGACCACGTACGGGTACAACAACAACGACGTCCGCACCTCCACCACCTACCCCGGCGGCACGGTGCAGAAGGTCGACGTCGACGACTCCAGCCGCCCGAAGACCATCAAGGTGACCTCGGCCCAGGGCACCCTGGTCGACCTCGGCTACACCTACGGCTACGGCACGAACGCCGCCACCGACGGCAACAAGATCCGCACCAGCACGGACGGTGTCACCGGGCTGAAGCGCACCTACTCCTACGACGGTGCGGGCCGCTTCTCCTACGCCAAGGAGGAGAAGAACGGCACGATCGCCGACTCCTGGCAGTACTGCTACGACCTGGCCGGCAACCTCACCTCGCAGGGCACCGACCAGGGCTGCCCGCGCGGCACCACGTACACCTACAACGACGACCAGGAGCTCACCGCCAAGTCCAGCACCAGCGGCAGCTGGTCCTACGACGCCATCGGCAACGAGACCGCCGGCGCCTCCACCGACGACTACACCCGCACCGGCGAGACCTGGACCGACTACTCCCAGATGTCGTCGATCACGGTGAACGGCAAGTCGTACGCCGGGCAGTACGGCTCCACCGACCAGAGCGAACGCATCCGCCTCGGTGACACCGTCTTCCACAACGGCCCCTTGGGTCTCTCGGCGAAGTCGACCGCCGGCGTGGACATGGGCTTCAACCGTGAACCCGGGGGCACGTTGAACTCCATGACCACCGGGGGCAAGACGTACTACTACCTCACCGACGCGATCGGCTCGGTGATCGGCCTGGTGGACGTGGACGGCAACAAGGTCGACACCTACACCTACAGCCCCCGCGGCGTGCGCCTGCTGGCCCAGTCCTCCGAACCGGTCGCCCAGCCCTACCGGTTCGCGGGCAACTACCAGGACCCCACCGGCCTGTACCACCTCAAGGCCCGCTACTACGACGCCAACGTCGGCCGCTTCACTCAGACCGACCCCTCCGGCCAGGAACAGAACCCCTACCTCTATGCCGAGGGCGACCCCGTCAACCGCATCGATCCCAACGGCACGTTCTCACTGTCCGATTTCGACAAGTACGTTGGGTGGGCGGAGAACGGCAAGGAGTTCTGGTCGATCGGGCAGGACCTGTTCTCCGGTGACGTCACAGCGGCTGCTCGCTCGTCTGCCAGCCTCGCAGGCGGGTATGCGGTGGGAGCCGTGTGTGAGGCAGCGACCGGGCCGGAATCCGGATTCGTTTCCACAGCTGGATGCTTCGCAGCCGGCTATCTAACGAGCAAGAGTATCGAAACGTGGCTTTCATAGCCTCGTGGAACACGTCTGGCTAATCGCGCGAGAGCGCCTCATAGTCGACTGGAGTGCGGAATGGGAATTGGGCGCAAGATCGAAGGCCTCGAGGCCACTACTCGGGGGCACCCCTGGGGGAACCTGGTGGCGGCTTTCCTTGCCGTCTACGTGCTGATCGGCGTGGTGATGACTGTGTCGGGTGCCTCAGTCAAGGAGGCATGGCTGGCACCGCTGCCCGTACTGCTTGTCGTCGGAGCAGGGATCGGCACCACGCGAGCGCGCCGTCGATAGGCTCCGACCCGTGTATGTATGACCGCGGCGCAGTGGCGCCTCAGTGCACCATTGCGCCACTGCCCCGCAGTCGCGTGCTACTGGCTCGAGGCGCCGACGCTGGACGAACCAGGGCCCATCCCCGCAGCTTTCCAGCGGATCAGATCAGAAATGTGGCGCCCCGGACTGGAGCGCCACATTTCGTTCGATCTTTCTATCCTCTACCCGAGTCGCTCGCGGACGGCCACAGTGGCGGACGGGGCGACCGGGGCGACGGCCACGGGAAGCCAGCGCGTGCCAGGCCGCCGCGCACGACGCCGGTCACCGTCCAGGTTGCGGGCGACGGCGGAGGATGTCCGCTTCGCGGGCTGTTTGACCGTGAGGGGTGTGCTGGATGACACGGCTCGAGGTGGGCTGCTCGGAGCGGAGTTGCGCGCCGTAGGCGTCACTGGCGCGCAGGATGTGAGGCGGGGCGGGGGGTGCCGGCCAGCACTGGAGGAGGTAGTGCTCGGTGATGGTGTCGGGTGCGAGGTCGAAGGCGAGGTCGCGGCCGCGGGCGTGGGCCCGCAGCCTGTAGTGGCCGGGTCCGTCGGCGGCCAGGGACGGCAGTTCCTGCTCGAGGTCGGTCATGAGAGCAGAGACCTGGAGGACGCCGGTGGGGGAGTGGAGGGAGATCTCGGCGATCTCCTCCCACTCCCCGCTGTCCGGCGGGGGCTGTTGGCGGTGTGCGGCGACCGTGACGTCGACGTCGCCGGTGTGGATGCCGGTGTGAATGCTGGCGTCGGATCCGGTGATACCGGCCAGACCGGTCTGGCCGGCGGCGATCTCCTCGCCTGCGACCGGCCCACCGGGGTCGGTGACGAGGAACTGGTGGTACTGCACGCCGACCGGGCCGCGCCCGGTGATCGTGGGATCAGTCACTGTGATGGCCCCTGCCGGTGGAGGAGGAACTACTTGATCCAGACCAGGAAACGGTCCTTCTCGATGATCCGGTTGTAGGTGTAGAAATTGTTCAGGGCGATGCCGCCGCCACGGTTCTGCGTAGCGTTGATCATGCGCCGGCTGAAGTGGCCGCCGCTGGTGGAAGCGCCTTGCCATGTCGAGGCGAAAGGGTACTCATCACAGCTCTTGCCCTGCGGGCGATGCCGACTGGACGGGCACGCCTTCGCCTTGGCCCTGATCTGCGGCTGCCAGCGCACGCGAACCTCACACTCGAGACGGTCGGCGAGCTCCGGGCGGGGGCGGGGCTTTTTGATCTTAGTCTTCACATATCGTTCGACGGTGCGCTGGCTGATGCCGAGCAGGTCGGTCACGCGCCGGGTGCTGCGCCGGTGCTGGAGGACCAGGTAGCGCCTCTGCGCTCCGGCGGTCTTCGGGATGGGGCGCGTGAACGCGCCTTGGACCGCCTTGTCGAGTTCGAGGCCCCGAAGCCTGGGTACGTCGCCGACGTTTTTGATCACTCGAGCAGACCGGCTGACCCCCAGAAACGACGAAGCCCCCAGCCGGCCCGATGGGGGCTGACGGGGCTCCTGCGCCGGGTCTCTCAGTAGCGCGTTAGGTCCACTACCACATCGCACAGCGGATCATCGGACGGCTGCTGCTCGTACTCGTTGTCCAGGTAGCCGGACGTGATTCCCGCGAGGAGACCGGGGCCGGTGTGGCTGATCACCACATCGGCTCCGTAGGTACGGCTTCCGTCGGCTGCGGTCAGGTACAGGCGCATGCGGTCGTCCCCGGTGACCAGCAGCCCCTTGAAGACCGGCAGATCCGGCGTGGGGTCGGCGACCAGAGCACGGACGATGCCTGGAAGGCGCTCGAAGACGCCCTGGTGTCCGAGTGTCACAGCTTCGCCCAGGCCGGGCACTTGTTACCCGGCTGGTTCTTGCAGAACGCATTGACGACGCCGATCGACTGTCCCCTACCGGCGTCGTACCGCTGGTCCTTCGTCTTGCGCGAGTACTGAACGATCACCCAGAACTTCACCATCCTAGGCCGGGGAACGCCGGTCTCGAACTCTACCCCGCCGTACTCAAGCCGCCCGTGACCGTCGTTCTTCTGAACTCCGAGTTCCCGAACCGGGTAACGATCTTCCGGCCAGTCGGGTCCTTGGCCTGGCATTTGATGCGCTTGTCCCACGGATGAGGTACTACGGGCAGCGGCCGTTTGGCAACAGCGGTGTCGGCCGTTGCGGTGGTGGCCGGTACGAGCAGTGCCGCTGTGGTGAGCAGCGACAGCAGAGCACGTGCCTTCAATTCTTCCCCCATGAAAATCGAACAGGTGTTGTGCCGCCGTCGATCTTCAGGGAACTTACAGCACCCACACAAGGACACGGCCGCCCTTTGGCCTGTTCTCGACCCAAAAACACGCAAGCCCCCGAGGCCGGCCACCATGTGCATGCCGGCCAAGCCGGGCGCGGTGACCGCCCCCGCAGAGGGGGTGGGCGTGGGTGGATTCGGCCGTATGGGGTGAATATCCGAGCGGGGGTGTGCCGTTCAGCGGAGTTCCGGTTGCGTGAGGTACGGACGCGGGAGACAAGGGGACGCATCGTCGCCTCGGGCGGTGCTTCTCGTTCTGTTCGAAGGAGCGCATGGTGAGGTCCTCCCTGCTGGTTGGCGGCAACGCCGGCCGGTCCTTGTCCGTCGGCCCTCGTTCGTTCTCTGCGGGTCGCCGGGGTCGGGTGCTGGCCGTTGCGGTGGGTGTGGTGTGTGCCGCGGGTCTGGGCCCGGTGGCCGTGTCCGGCACCGCCCACGCCCAGGGCAGTTGCACCGGTGCCACGACCACCTGCACGTTCGGCTTCACGGGAGCCGAGCAGACTCTCCACGTGCCCGCGGGCGTCACCAGCGTCGACATCACCGCGATCGGCGCCGCAGGCGCAACCTCCAGCTCCGGCCAAGGTGGTGGTGCGGGGTCGTCGTTCGTGACGGGGGCAGCCGCCACCCGGACGGCCGACGACGCCGGCACAAACTCGGCGAGCATCACCATCTCCTACACCGCGCCTCCCGCGGCGCCGACGTGTGCGAATGTCACCCCCGCCAACCCCCAGGGGTTCACCATCATCACCGGCACCAGCCGCTCGGACATCCTCAACGGAACCCCGGGACCCGACGCAATCTTCGGCCTCGGCGGCAACGACATCATCAACGGCCTCGGCGGCAACGACTTGCTGTGCGGCGGTGACGGCAACGATGTCCTCAGCGGCGGTGACGGCAACGACCGTATCGAGGGCGGAAACGGCAACGACTCCGTCAACGGCAACGCCGGCGACGACACCCTGCACGGCAATGCCGGCAACGACGCCATCCTCGGCGGCACCGGCAACGACCACGGCTTCGGCGAATCCGGCAACGACTCCCTCAACGGCCAACAGGGCACCAACACCAACGACGGCGGTCCGGGCAACAACGCTTGCTTGAACCCCGGCCGCGGACAAACCGGCGCAACCAACTGCTGAGAAGCGGGCTCGTCACGACAGGCCGGAAGACAAACCGACCGACACATACGCGCGGCTGCGGCTCTCACCTCCGTCACGGGAGCGAAAACCGCAGCCCGCGTTCTTCGGCTCCTGCGGCACTACAGCCGGGAAGTACAGCAGCCACCGCAACCAGTTCGCCTCTTCGTCTGCTTTTCCTCAGATTGCGTCGGACAGACGTGTGAAGAGTCGGCCGGCGAGGTCAACACCGGTGACCGTGCCGCTGTCTTCGCGGGAAAAGTAGCCGCGCTGTCCCTTCAGTCCGCCCTCGGTGACGATGTAATCGTCACCGTCGCGGGACAGGAACCCCATGGCGGCCGGCGGCAGGTCCGGGGGCATGTCATCGGCCGAGCCCGAGCGGATTTCCGGCTTGATCTCCACCGCGAGCGTGAGGCCGTCGCCCGTGTCGGCTACGTCGAGATTCATGGCGCCGTTGGTGTAGCGTCCAACGACCTCGCGCGCTCTCGCTACGTCATAGGGACTGGGCTCGGGGTCCTGCTCAACGACGCCGAGGTAGCGCTCCAGCGCCCACTGGAGTACCGCCTGGGTGAACGGGTAGCCCACCGGGCCGGCGTTGGCGAGGGCGACGACGGCGAAGTTCCGCTCGGGCACGATCAGCAGGTCCGAGTACTGGCAGTTGCCGGAGCCGCCGTGCCCAACGGTGCGGACGCCGCCGACGTCCTTCAGGAACCAGCCGAGGCCGAAGGCGTGGCCGAGCGAACTGCCGCGCAGGTCGACCGTCGGCTCCTTCATCTGGTCCAGCACCTCCGTGGGCAGCACGCCCTCGCCGCTGCCGAGCTGGAAGCGGGCCCAGCGCAGCAGGTCGCTGACGGCGGAGATCGCGCCGCCGCCCGGGTCGTTGCCGAGCACGCCGGCCGGCCACGACTTCCACGGATGGGCGAGGCGCAGTTCTCCATCCTCGCTGCGGTTGTGGCCCACGGCGAAGCGCCGGATGATCACGTCGTCCAGGCCGTAGAAGGTGTTCGTCAGCCCGGCCGGCTCCAGCACCAGCTCCCGCATGGCCTGCTCGAAGGGCTGGCCGGTGACCTTCTCGACGACCCGGCCAAGCAGGTTGTAGCCGGCCTGGCTGTAGGAGGCGCGGGCGCCGGGCTTCGCGATGAGCGGCAGTTCGGCCATCCTGGCCACAAATGCGGCGAGGGAGACGTCCTCCGGCCGCAGGTCGATGAGGTTCCAGTCCAGGCCCGAGGTGTGGTTGAGCAGGTTGAGTACGGTGATCTCCGCGGTGGCCAGCTCGTCGGCGAGCCGGAGTTCGGGCACGTAGCTGCGGACCGTCGCCCCCAGCTCCAGCCTTCCCTCCTGGGCCAGGCGCATCACGGCGGTCGCAGTGAAGGTCTTGGACAGCGAGGCCAGGTGGAACAGCGTCCGGTCATCGACCGGCTGCGGCTGCTCTACGTTCGTCACCCCATGACACGCCGTGATCTCCACGCCGTCCACGAGGACGCCAACCGCGGCACCGGGTATCTCAAACTCCTTGGCCCTCGATGCGACGGCCTCGGCCAGCTCCTGATGCGACATCGTGTTCCCCCCTCAGCATCGGCAGTAACATGATTCACTTCTCGCGCAGTTGAACCATGTGCTGGATGAGCCTAGGCCTTCGCGCCGCTGGTGCAATGACGCAGGGACACGTCCACGGCACGGTCGGCAGATCCAGCGTCATGCCGGGTGCCAACCGCTTCATGGCTGCACCTGGTGGCGCACGAGCAGGGCTGGCGCATCTTCCAGGATCATTGTCACGTGAGAGCTTTCGATGGGCTGGCGAGGGTCGCTCGGGCTGCTTCGGCGTACTTGATGGCAGTGGCTTCCGAGACTGAAATGGCGCTGGAGCCGGACACCACCCACGTGGTGGTCGACGGCAGCACCCGGCTCGGCACAGGGCCTGCGCTACCTGGGCGCCATCCGATCGGACGAGCGGATCCGCTCCCGCGCCGCGACCTGGCTGAGGATGCCGATCGCCATCCTCATGGGCTGGACCGTACTGCGGGTCCTGCACTGGTACGGCATGGCGACCTGTGCCAAGACAGGCTGGGGCACGCGGCAGATCACTGGGCGCGAGGCGGAGTCCGTAGACTTTGCCGGCTTGCAGGCCGGCGAAGTCGGCCAAGCGGACAGTAAGCCTTTTCCAACCTCATACCTGTGCTGCTCCTCGGCCTGCTGACGGACTGCACGCACCGATCTGTAGCGAGGTCATGACCAACAGATCCGCAGTCGGTCCCGGCGGCCCAGACACTTCGCCGAGCATGGTCAGCGGCGCTGACATCCGGGTTGGAAAGGGCTCAGCGCTCCGGCAGCTCCCATGAAGCGAACCAGTGGGGGAACGGCCCGGCGGAGGGCGGGAACGCGAACGGCGAGGTGCGGTCGGTGAGCAGTCGCAGCACGAATTCGCCGGTTCCGCAGTCGAAGCGCTGCCACTCGCCGTCCGGGTACTGCACCAGAACCGGCCAGTCGTCGGGATCGGCCGGTCCGGTCAGCCAGTGGAAGGTCAGCTCCTGCTCGGAGGTCCCCCATATGAGCACGCCGCCAGGCGCGGGGTGGACCGGGTATGGCCGGTACAGGTCGGCGTACCGTGCCATGCTCTGGCCCCAGGAGACCAAATCCGTGCCCAGCGCACCCGGCACCAGCAGGTCCAGGTACTCGTCGAAACTGCCCGCGCCGAAGGCGTCGACGATGTCCTTGTAGTCACCGGGCAGCGCGGTGCACAGCGCTGCCTCCGTCGCGGCCCAGTCGACGCCGTACCGATCGGGCTCCGTCCACCCGGTGGCCTCCCGCAGCAACGCCACCCACCCGACACCGGGCGGGCGGGTGAACACGCGCCGGGCAAGGATCACGACGCGGCGCGGGCCATCGGGGGTGGCCGTCACGCCGTATCCGAACCAG